>CAJLGN010000097.1 GCA_905206195.1 uncultured Roseburia sp. | reverse complement strand
AGCACCGGAGACGTAAAGACCTCCCCCACCGGAATATTTACATCCGCCACACAGTTCTCGAATGCCGTCTCCCTCTCCGGGTCGGAAAGATTTTGGATTTTAACATAAAGGTCCGTCTTATTGGCGCCTTTTCCCATAATGTGCACGCGGTCCGCCTGATCTAAGACATCGATCATCTTCTGCTGCATATCCCGATACAGCATGTAATCCAGTGTGTTGATCTTCACCGTCTCAGCAAAAATCTCCTCAAACTGCGCTCCGATTGCCGGAACCGGGTATGCGATAATCGTAAAACTGCGCTCCTCGCCTTTGATATACTGATTTGTCAACTGCCCCGCAGCATTCATCTCGTAGACACAGAGCTGCTGTTGTTTTTCACTGTATCTTGGCGCTTCTTCTTTATTTACAGGGGCAAAGGGCGTCTCGCCGAACACCTCGATGACCGCCGGCCCCGCGTACCCCGCAGCGAGCTTTTTATTTTCTTCAAAATAAGCTTTTTTCACCTCCAGGCAGCGCTCCACATAAGCCTTGTCCAGATAGAGCGCCCGATCCTCCCTGTGATCGTATTGACTCTGCTTGTTCGGCGAGACACTCACAGCGCGCATCGTAGGGCTAAGTCCCATCTTTTCAAAATTGCGGACTGCCGCGCGCACCACACGCTCAAAGCCGATCGGGTAGCGCACATCGACCGTCTGCTTTTTGCCCAGATCCTTTCCTGTGACTTCAAACCCGATGCGATACCCCTCCGTGTAAGTGTCCGCCATCGCCTGAATCTTCTCCTCCGGCATAGAATTTAAAAACGCCGCAATCCCAAGCTCATTGAAACCGATATGCGCGCCGTAGCGGTAGAGATAGCGAAGATCACTCAAATCAGAATCCATCACGATCCGCGCCTCAAAATCCTCCCTCGCATCAATCATTCTCCGCAGGCTGGACGCAAAAAAGATCTCGCTGTAATCGTGGAAATGCCAGTAAATATCCTGCAAAACTTCCTGCTTGTGCGCACTCTCCCCGTCCGCACCGATCTCAAAATGATTATACATTCCAACCAAAAGCTCCATTCCGACCGTCAACGTCAGAAGATCCCCCCGAAATGCCGCCTCAATTCCGCCCCGCAGATGTGCCGCCAGAAGCGAGAAAATCTGTCCAAACTCCTCCCCGAGCATCTTTACCGCATAAGCCGGATTGATGTAGCTCACCTCATACCTCTTTGGATAAATTTCCCCGTAAAGCTCCTCATTCAACGCCTTGCACGCTTCCATGCTGCACCGATCCAGTTCTCCCGTCTCCTGCATCCGGTAGACGTCCGCCAGCTTCGCGAGGAAAGCTGCAGTCCGCGCGAAATATTCTGCAAATGTCTCTGCCGTTTCTGCTTTCTCACAGATTTCTACGATTCGTTCTGTCACAAGTTCAAAACGCTCCGCCACCAATTCGTTCGATTCCTGATATAATTCTTTGTAATTCACTTAAGTAAATACCTCCACAATCAAATCTGCAACCACATCGATCAGCCCCAGTAAAAATGTGAAGATCCCGCTCTTTTTCCCGTCGGAATCCTCCCCTCTCCTACGCATCCAAAAGGCTTCCCTTCACAAGCTGCTCCTCGATAAGTGCTTTCGCGTAGGACCAGATCTCCTCGGATCCTTCATGCGTTCTCGCGTTGCGCGCCATCACCTGGGACCTCTTCACCCCGTGCTCCCGCCAGGATTTTCCGTCTGTCGCCACATTCAAAAGAAGTGGCTGCACATTATCGAGCATGTTCGCGAACTTTGCCTCCGCAGTCTCCATCGCCTCAAATTCGTCCCAGAGTCCGCGGTACTCCGATCGCTGTTCTTCCGGGAGCAGCCCAAAAATGCGATCCGCCGCGAGGAGTTCTCTCTCTCGCTTCGTCTTATTTGCCTCGGTGTCATAGGCGTAGGTGTCCCCGGCATCAATCTCAATGACGTCGTGGAGCAGCACCATTTTTATCGTCTTTAACACATCAATCTCCTCATTGGCATGCTCCGCAAGCACAAACGCCATCAGCGCGAGATGCCAGGAGTGCTCCGCGTCATTTTCCTTCCGGCTTCCATCACTCAAATAAGTCTGCCTATTGATCTTTTTTATTTTGTCCAATTCCATGATAAAGGACATCTGTTTTTCAAAATCTGTCATCGCTCTTATCCTTCACGCTACAATACGATTCCCACCACATACAGTGCAATCCATCCACCGGCGGACAAAAAAGAAGTCACGGTCGCAAGATATGGAAACAGTTTAAAAGAATTCTCCTCCCGAAGGCTCCCCAGCGCGAGCGCCAGCGCCACCACACTAAGAAGCATGGAGGACACTCCGGCGCTCCCCAGGTACATACTGCCATTCCCCCGGTTTCCGGAGGAATTTAAAACCACCGCCACAAAAACTGCAATGGAAATCAGCGATAGTGTAAGCGACAGAATTCCTCTTTTCGACTGTGTCTTCTCCGTAAACTTGTAATTTCTCCTGCGCCGTCTAGCTGCCATCGCCTTCTCTCTCCGCTCCTTTTTTCCTCTTCCCGAGATGTATCACGAGAGTGTACACCAAAAACCCCAGCATACCGCCCAGAGTATTTAAAATCAGATCATCCACATCAAAACTTCCCACCTTAAAAACCAGCTGTAAAAGTTCCACCAAAATGCTAAGCTCAAAGCTGTAAAATGCAGTATAAAAAAATCGGCGACATCTTCCCGAAAAGATCGGCAGAAATGCGCCGAACGGTACAAATGCCATCACATTGCCTGCGATATTCAAGAATACCGCCTGCATCCCAAGAACCTTTCGGTATTTGATAAATCTCGAGATCTCCTTAAAAGGAACCAGATTGTAATGGTATGCCCGCTCATTGTAGGTCCGCCCCATCTCCTCCGAAAAAAAGAGAAAATAAAACAGCACTGCAAAATAAATCAAAAACAGTATGCCAGCGACCAGGCGGCGTCTCCTCTTATGCATGGTCAGCCGCACCGCAAGCCGCGCGCAAGCCGCATCCATACTGCTCATAGTATGCATCGATCGCAGCTTTTATGGCATCGTCGATAACGACCTTCCCCTGGCAGGGACGGTTGTACAGATGTTCCACAACTTCCCCCATCGTGACGATCGCGTTCGCCGCAAATCCGTATTTGCAGCGAACCTCGTCGAGCGCGCTCATCTCTCCTCCAAGTCCTTTTTCCATGCGGTTTAAAGAGACCATCAGTCCAAGTATCTCCACATCGCCCTGCCCTTTTACGATTGGGTGAGTCTCCTCGATCGATTTGCCCGAGGTCGTCACATCCTCAATGATCACAATCCTGTCTCCATCCTTGATTCTGCTGCCGAGCAGAATCCCGGTGTCGCCGTGATCTTTGACCTCCTTGCGGTTGAAGTAATAGCGAATCTCCCTGACGTACAGTTTGGAAAAAGCGATTGTCGTCGCCACGGAGAGCGGGATTCCCTTGTAGGCCGGCCCAAACAAAACGTCAAAATCATCCCCGTAATGCTCGTGGATCGCCTTCGCGTAATACTCGCCCAGACGCATCAGCTGTGCCCCCGTCACGTAGGCGCCCGCATTCATAAAAAACGGGGACTTTCTGCCGCTCTTTAGGGTAAACCCTCCGAACTTGAGCACATCGCTCTCCACCATAAACTCTATAAATTCTTGCTTGTACGCTTCCATTTCCTTAAAACCTCCTGTATTTACGGGCTCTTTGACCTCTCACTTTTCCATTCGTTCCGTTTTTCACTCTGCCAGCACGCCAACGTGCGTTCCATACTCCAGCTACAGTATATACAGGTTTTCGTGAGATGTATCCGCTGTCCCACGAAAAAACAACTCTGCTTCACTTACCCCCAAACACTCCGCGCTCCTTTTTCTTACTTGGAAATCACTGTGTTTCTCTGCTTTGCAGCATTTTAAAATAAGTAAATCAGAGTCTCTTCCCTTTTCCGGCATATCGACTAAAAATCCTTTTAAAATTCTTACGGTCACCGTCAGAATTAAGTTCTTTTTCCATTCTAGCATAGAACTATAAATTGTTCAATCCGTTTTCACACAAACAACAGTTCACATAATTTAAAATCTTCCGCGTCCGGCTCACGCCGTGCACCAACAATGAGGAACATGCGAACTTGCCCTCTTTTAGCTCCTCTAAGCTCCTCTGTAACAACAGATACCAGAAATAAAAGTCCACATCCCCACATCTCTGTGGGCGCATGGACTTCCTATGATAAATATGCTTTCGTGATTATCGATCCCGCACGGCGCCGACCAACTCGCGGATATCTGCGACCTGATACCGCTCCATGTAATCTTGTATTCCGTCCACAATCTCCTCAGTCGCGCGCGGATTTGTAAAGTTTGCAGTTCCGACAGACACCGCCGTCGCCCCCGCGAGGATCATCTCAATCGCGTCCTCCGCGGTGAGGATTCCCCCCATTCCAATAATCGGTACAGAAACCGCCTGCGCGCTCTGATAAACCATCCGCACCGCCACCGGATGCACAGCGGGCCCGGACAGTCCTCCGGTGCGGTTTGCCAGCGCAAAGCATCTTCTTTGGATGTCAATCTTCATCCCTGTGATCGTGTTGATCATTGAGAGCGCATCTGCTCCCCCCGCCTCCGCCGCACGCGCCATCTCCGCGATGTCCGTCACATTCGGGGAGAGCTTCATGATGACCGGCTGCCTTGCACGCTTTTTGATCTCCCGCGTGATCTCCTCCACCATCCGTGGCTCCTGTCCGAAGGCGATGCCACCCTCCCTGACATTGGGGCATGAAATGTTGATCTCGAGCATATCCACCGGCTGATCGGCAAGGCGCTCAACGACCTCTATATACTCCTCGGCCGTGTGCCCGCAGACATTGACGATAATCTTTGTATCAAACTGCTTTAAAAACGGAATGTCCCGCTCGATGAAAAGGTCAATGCCAGGATTTTGAAGTCCGATGGCATTCAACATACCGCCGTACACCTCCGCCACGCGCGGCGTCGCATTCCCCTCCCACGGCACATTCGCAACACCTTTTGTGACCACCGCACCAAGCTTATTCAAATCCACAAACTCTGCGTATTCCTCACCGGAACCAAATGTCCCGGACGCTGTCATGACCGGATTGCGCAGTGTCACTCCGCAGAGATCTACCTTCATATTCATCAAAACTCCACCTCCTCGGCGCGAAATACAGGACCTTCTTTACAGACCCGCTTATTTTTCACGTTCGTGTGCGCATCCTTCTCCCTGGATTTGCAGACGCAGGCAAGGCAGGCTCCAATCCCACACGCCATGCGCTCCTCCATAGAAATCCAGCACGCAATCCCTTTTTCCGCCGCGTAATTTTTCAGAGCGCGAAGCATGGGCGCAGGACCGCACGCATAAATGATGTCCGCCCCGAGACCATTTTCCCGAATCGCATCGAGGACATTGCCCTCCGTTCCACTGCTGCCGTCCTCCGTCGCCACGTAAACCTTTCCATATTTCTGAAACTCATCCAACAAAAAAAGCTCATCCCGAAATCCCAGCACAATCTGCTTCTCACAGTCAAGCTCACGCGCAAGTTGCAGCATCGGCGGAATGCCGATTCCCCCGCCGATCAAAAAAGCTCTCTCTCTCTTCTGCGGAAACCCGTTCCCCAGAGGGCCGACCACGGGGATCTGCATCCCGGCCTGCATCCTTGAAAACTCCTCAGTTCCCCCGCCCGCCACGCGGTACACCAAACGAATCGCCGCGCGCGCTCTGTCGATCTCACAGATGCTGATCGGCCGCGGAAGCAGCCTGCCTCCACCGCTGCAGTACACCGACACAAACTGTCCCGCCTGCGCGTGGCTTGCAATCTGGTCTGTGCGCAGCCACATGCTATAGATGTCTGCCGCAATCTCTTCCTGCCCTATGACAGTGGCCGTCTCCTCAAATTTTTCGCGTGTCTTATGCATAAAACAGGATCCTTTCTGTAACTTTTGAACAGGGCGAATTCTCGCAATTCCTAATTCTCCTCATACGCCACACACCCGCCGACAACCGTCGTCCGGACCTTGCCGGTCACCTTTCTGCCGTCAAACGGTGTATTGTGCCCTTTGCTCACAAACGTTTTCTTATCGATGGTGTATTTCTTGTTCGGGTCAAAGATCACGATATCGGCCACTTTTCCCG
>CAJLGN010000096.1 GCA_905206195.1 uncultured Roseburia sp. | reverse complement strand
GTATCCGGGCGCGGGGCGCAGAATGCCGGGGAAACGAAGAGGATCAGCAGGAAGGTTGAGGGCGCGGCTGAGACCATTCTGGACGGTAATAAAAAGATGCACGAGATGGTGGAGTCCATGCGGGAGATCGAGGAATCCTCCCGGGAGATCAGCAAGATTATCGCGACGATCAACGAGATTGCATCACAGACCAATCTGCTGGCGCTGAATGCGTCGATCGAGGCTGCGAGAGCCGGCGAGGCGGGAAAAGGTTTTGCGGTTGTGGCGGATCAGGTTTCACTGCTTGCGGCGCAGAGCGCGGAGGCGGCAAAAGAATCCACCTCGCTGATTGAGACCTCCAAGAGAGCTGTGGAGAACGGCATGATCATCGCGGGTGAGACGGCTCAGAAGCTGGAGAGTGCAGCGACCAACGCGAAGGAGGTAACCGCGGAGGTGAACGGTATCGCAGAGGTGCTGGAGGCTCAGGTGGAATCGATCTCCAAGATCAACGATGATGTGGAGCACATCAACGACGTGGTACAGACGAACTCTGCAACCTCACAGGAATGTGCGGCGGCAAGTCAGGAGATGGGCGGTCAGGCGGAGCATCTGAAGGATTTGATTAGCAAATTCAGATATTAGAAGCGCATTTTATTTAGATTTTAGAGTAAAATTTAAGAGGGTGTCTCAGAGGGGATGAATCGTTTGGATTTCACCTTTGGGGCGCCCTCTTTTTGAAATTCCGCTAAGGAAAATGTCAAACCATCCGATATAAAAACTAGAAAGTCATTTTTAGGAAAGAAAGGAGATGCCATTATGCGTATAGAAGCTTATAGCCAGGTGGCACAGATTTATAAGACGGATAAGCTCGCTGGGTCTTCCTGCAGAGAAAAGGCGGGAATTGCCCGCGATGAGGTGCAGATATCTTCCTTCGGGCGCGATTATCAGATTGCGAAGCAGGCGGTGGCGGAAGCTCCGGACATCAGACAGGAGAAGATTGCAGAGCTTGCAGCGAAGGTGAAGGGCGGCAGTTACGACGTGAGCGTGGATGACTTTGCGGCAAAATTGCTCGAGAGATACAATTCCTTTACCCTGTAGACACACGCTGCGCCGTGATTTACCGGTTTGGAGAAGAATGATATGGAAAAAGTGAGGGCTGACTGTGGCTAGTTTGATGGAAGAGCTTTTGGAAGTCTTAGAAGAGGAAGAGAAACAGTACGTGGCATTGATCGAGCTGAGTGATGTGAAGCGGGATGCGGTGATCAAAGCGGATATCGAGGCGCTTGGCAGAGTTACATCCCAGGAGCAGGACGCGGCCAGTAGCTTGCTGAATCTCTCGAACAGGAGAGCCCGCGTGCTGAATGATATGGCGACTGTGCTCGGCAAGGAGACCGGTGAGTTGACGATCAACAAGATGATCGGATATCTGGAGAATCAGCCCGGAGAGCAGCAGAAGCTGACAGAGCGCCGAGACAGGCTTTTGGAAGTGGGCACGCAGATGCAGATATTGAACCGGCAGAATGAAGCCCTGCTGAAACAGGCATTGGAAATGGTGGATTTTGACCTTACGCTGCTTCGCAGTATGCGTCAGGCGCCGGAGACTGCCAATTATGACAGGAATGCCTACAACACAGGCGACCTGCTTGGCGGCAGCGGCTTTGATGCCAAGCAATAAAAAACTAGGGAGGAATTTACCATGGCAAATGGTTTTGGAACATTATTTATCGGTGTGTCTGGTTTGCAGAACAGCCAGCACGCGCTGAACGCTACCGCAAATAACCTTGCGAATGTGGACACCGCCGGATATGTGCGGCAGCAGGTGCTGTTTGCAGACCGCGATTACACGACCTTCAACACGACGGCGTCGATCAGCAAGCAGCAGTCCGGGCTTGGCGTGACGATCGGTGATGTTGTTCACACGAGAGATATATTTCTGGATAGATCTTACCGCACAGGAACGTCGCGCCAGGCTTTCTACGGAGCGACCCACGAGGCGGCGCTTGAGGTGGAGACCTATTATCAGGAGATGGAGGGCGTCGCGTATCAGCAGGCGCTCGAGGATTTCTGGGTTTCCTTTCAGGAGCTTGCGAAAGCTCCAGATGACAGTGTAAACCGCAATCTGGTGATTCAGAAGGCGCAGCTGTTTTTGGGGAGAGCTGATTCTGTCTACAAGGGACTGCAGAGCTTCCAGTACAATATCAATGTTCAGATATCTGATGATATCGATCGGATTAACGAGCTGGGAAAGACGATCCACGAGTTGAATTTGGAGATTCAGAAGGTGGAGGCGGCCGATATTGAGACCGCCATGACGCTTCGGGATGCGAGAGACTACGCGCTGGATGAACTGTCGGGCCTCGCGGATATCTCTTACAAAGAGATGGTCGATGGAAGTGTGCGGGTGAGCCTGGAGGGGACGGAGTTTGTCGATGAGGCCAGATTCTACAAGATGGAGAAGAAGACCGATAAGGTGACAGGGTTTATCACACCGTACTGGGGGCATCTGTCCGATGTCGAGCGTGGGAAGTACGTGAATGTATTTAACTTCAAGCACGATATCTCCGCGGAGAATCAGAATGATGCAGGTAAGCTGAAAGCGCTCATTTTGGCGCGCGGAGATCACGTGGCAAATTATACTGACGTGGAGGGTCTGGATAAAAAGACCTTCAATGACACGACGGGGATGTCCGTGATGCTCAAAGCGGAGGCCGAGCTGGATCAGATGATCCACGGGATTGTGACGGCGATCAATGATCTGCTGGCTCCCAATATAGAGGCGAAAGATTTCATTGCTATGGCGGGGGGCGCTGGAGCGACCACGTTTGATGTGACGCTGCCGGATGGATCGAACTATACACTTCAGCAGGGCACAAAGATTTTGGACGCGGAGAAATGCGCAGTCGGACAGGATGGACAGCTGCCGCCGCAGGAGCTGTTTAGCAGAGTGGGGACGGAGCGCTACACCAAGGCAACGTACCAATATACAGACGCTCAGGGTGTTCAGAAGACCGGAGAGATTTACATCTACAACGAGGAGGATCCCGCGGACGATACCAAGCAGTACACCTTGCAGAGTCTGAGTGTCAACAGCGAATTGATTGCAGATCAGGCGAGGCTTCCGCATCTGATGCAGAATGGAACTCCCGACTGGGCCCTTGCGGAGCGGCTGGTGAAGGTGTGGGAGGAGGATCGGATGAGTCTGAATCCGAATAACCTCAAACCTTGCAGCTTTAAGGAATACTATCAAGAGATGGCGGGGGAAGCCGCGATTTTTGCAGAGATTTACGGATCTACTGCGACAAGTCTCTCGGGGGCGGTGGCGTCCATCGATAATCAGAGGCAGCAGGTCATCGGTGTGTCTGCGGATGAAGAGCTGACCTACATGATCAAGTATCAGAATGCCTACAATGCATCCAGCCGTTTTATCAATGTGGTCGACGAGATGATCGAGCATCTGCTGACGCAGATGGGATAAGGCGCGGGATGAGATACAAATAAATCAGAAAGAGGTGTTTATATATGCCATCTACATTTTTTGGATTGACAATCGCGACGTCGGGGATGAACGCGTATCAGGTCGCCCTGAATACGACTGCGAACAATATATCAAATGTGCAGACAAAGGGTTACACAAGGCAGCAGGCCAACCGCGTCGCTTCCGATGCACTTCGCGTGTACTCCAGATATGGAAGCGTGGGGACTGGTGTCACGACCACATCTATCAAGCAGATTAGGAACGAGTACTACGACACGAAGTACTGGTATAATCAGTCCTCGGTGGGACTTTATGATACGAGGATGAACTATCTGAGCCAGATTGAGAATTATTACCTTGATGATGGTGAGTCGATGAAGGGATTTACGACGATCCTGAATACGATGTTTGCCCAGCTGGACACGTTGAAGAACAACGCCGGGGATGTCCATGTCCGGGAGCAGTTCATCGGGGGTGCGCAGAACCTTGCAACTTACTTCAACAGTGTGGCGTCCGGGTTGACCGAGATCCAAAAGAGTGCGAATGACGAGATCAAGGCCACCACTATGAACATCAACGCGAGCGCGGAAAAGATTGTATCTCTCAACAAGCAGAGCAATGTCATTGAGGTGCAGGGGGGATATGCCAACGAGCTGCGCGACCAGAGGGCGCTTTTGATCGATGAGTTGTCAGCGATTGTGCCGACCGAGGTCTCAGAGGTCATGGTGAAGGACGACAAGAACCCGGATATGCCCACGGGGGCGACGTACTACACCGTAAAAATAGGAGGTCAGGTTCTCGTGGACACGGATCAGTACAATGCGTTGGAGTGCAGAGTGCGCGACGTGCGTGTGAATCAGTCGGACGCGGATGGTCTGTACGACATAAAGTGGGCGAAAACAGGAAATACTTTTAACGCCGGTGCGAGTTCCATGTCCGGATCTTTAAAAGCATTGTTTGACATCCGTGACGGTAACAACGGGGACAATTTTACCGGCACAGCCGATGTTGTGGATGCCACGCACATCACGGTCATAAATCCGTCCATGACGTCGATGGAATCGATGACAATGCCGGAGGAGGGCTTGTTAAAGATCAACGGCAGAGAGTACAGGTATAAATCCTTTACACTGCAGTACAAGAAGGATGCCCAGGGCAATAACACGAAGGAGATTGAATCCTACACTTTCGAACTTGAGGCTGCGATGAGTCAGGAGGATCGGGACAAGGTGGATAGCAGAGGCGTTTCTATTGGGACGTCGATCGACTCCATGGGAATTCCTTACTATATGTCCCAGATGAATCAGTTCCTCCGCGCTTTTGCAACTGCGTTCAATGATGTTTTAAAGCAGGGCGAAGATCTGGATGGCAATAAGACGGATGACTACGCATTCTTTACTGGCAAAGACACCGTCAGTGGCAAGGAATTTCTTTTTGACGGCAAGGATCTGACGACAGGCAATGCTGGAAATGGATCGAATGCGGACAGCTATTACAAGCTGACGGCGCAGAACATCTGCGTTTCTGGCGTTCTGCGAGATCCGAGACGCCTCGCGACGACCAAGGACATCACCGGGAAGGGCGGCGTGGACGCTTACGAGTTGGTCGAGGAGCTTGCGAAGCTTAAGAGCGGCACGATTCTCTACCGGGGCGGAACTGCGGACGGCTTCATAAAATGTATGATTTCCGATATTTCCATCGACGCGCAGGAATCGAAGATTTTTGATCAGAATTATAAAAATATTTCGACCACAATTCAGAACCAAAGGATGTCGATATCGGGTGTCGATGAGGATGAGGAGGCGCTGGATCTGATCAAGTTCCAAAATGCCTATAATCTCTCCTCCAAGATGATTTCCGTCATGGCGGAGGTTTATGACAGATTGATACTTTACACCGGAGTATAGGAGGACGGATAGATGCGTATCACAAATAACATGATGATGAAGAGCACATCGATCAACATCAATGGGAACAAGCTCAATGTCAACGAACTGAACAATCAGATGACGTCCCAGAAAAAGATTCAGCGACCCTCCGAGAACCCGGTCATCGCGATTCGCGCGCTGCGGCTTCGCAGCAACTTAAGTGAGATCGATCAATATTATGAGAACAATATTCCGGATGCCGAGTCCTGGATGGACGTGACGGAGACGGCGATCAAGAACATGCAAAAGATTCTGGAGGACATCCGGACACAGTGCACGTACGGCTCCAACGATCCGCTGTCCATGGACGACCGCAAGACGATTCTCACGCAGCTTGAAAAGTTGCGCGATCAGGTTTATGCTGAGGGCAACACGGATTATGCGGGGCGCACAGTATTTACCGGCTATCGCACAAACCAGAAGCTGACGTTCATGGAGAAGGATACCAAGACCTCTTATGACATTACGCACTCGCTGAGCTTTAAAGATATCGAGGAGCACCGCTATTACAGCGATGAGGTCACACTGCCGACCACCAAGGATGAGGTGTACGGCCAGAAGGCACTTCCGATTTCGAATCCCAAGGAGGCGATCTTTGACCGTATTCGTCTGGGTTATGGCGGAATCACCTCCATTACAGGGAAAAATGGAAATGGCAACGGACAGGATGCTACAGCAGCTACGAACGGCCAGAATGTACTGGTTCCGTACAATTTTACCGGTGCGGCAGGTGCGCCTCAGACTGAAAACCTGAGGGTGAC
>CAJLGN010000095.1 GCA_905206195.1 uncultured Roseburia sp. | reverse complement strand
TAAGACGCCGCCCTCTCACGGCGGAAACAGGGGTTCGATTCCCCTACGGACTGCTACTGTTAGCAATAACAACCCAACCCGAAAGGTATGTCGCATCTGCGGCATATTTTTTATTAAAAGAGTGCTCTCGCCAAAAAGGCTGCCGCAGTTTGCGACAGCCTTTTTATTTCCTGCATTTTCAATTTCCGGGCGCACCGCACCGGACTCATTCCACATATCCATTCGGGTTGTTCTTCTGCCATCTCCAGGAGTCCTCGCACATCTCCCGGATGCCGTACTGCGCCTCCCAGCCAAGCTCTCTTTTTGCCTTGGATGGATCACAGTAACAGGTCGCGATGTCTCCCGGTCTGCGCTCCTTGATGACATAGGGAACCTCCATGCCGGTCGCCTCCTCAAAATTCTTGACGATATCAAGGACGCTGTAGCCGTGTCCCGTTCCCAGATTGTAGACGCAAAGCCCCGCTTTCTCCTCGATCTTTTTCACCGCCTTCACGTGGCCGACCGCCAAGTCCACCACATGGATGTAATCGCGCACGCCCGTTCCATCTGGAGTGTCATAATCGTCCCCGAATACGCTGAGCTGGGGAAGCTTCCCAACTGCGACCTGCGTCACATACGGCATCAGATTGTTCGGAATGCCGCTCGGGTTCTCTCCCATCGTTCCGCTCTTATGCGCGCCGATCGGATTAAAGTAGCGCAGCAGGATCACGTTCCAAGCTGAATCTGCCTTCTGGATATCCGACAGCACCTGCTCTAACATAGACTTTGTCCACCCGTAAGGATTTGTGCACTGTCCCTTTGGACAAGCCTCGGTGATCGGAATCTCGGCCGGGTCTCCGTAGACCGTAGCCGATGAGGAAAAGATGATATTCTTACAGCCATTTTGGCGCATCACATCCACCAGAGTCAGTGTTCCTGCCATATTATTTTCATAGTATTCCCATGGTTTGGACACAGATTCCCCCACTGCTTTGAGCCCTGCAAAGTGGATGCAGCTGTCGATCTTCTCCTCCGCGAATATTCGATTTAAAATGTCGCGGTCTAAAATATCACCCTCATAAAACTTAACCTCTTTTCCGGTAATCGCTTTTACGCGCTTTAAGGATTCCTCCGAAGAATTGCTCAGGTTATCGAGCACCACCACCTCATAACCCGCATTCTGTAATTCCACACATGTATGACTGCCGATATATCCGGCGCCGCCCGTCACTAAAATTGCCATAATTTTCCCACCTTTCTCACTGCTGTTCTCTTCCCTTTCACGAGAATATCTTATCTCATCTGCCTTGGAATGTATAGCGATAAATGTATACATTATATGTAAATATGTTGCATTCTCTCTTCTTTTTCCTCTATAATAGAAGCAGAGGAATGAAGCTTATGATGAATGAAAATTATAAAAATTCGTACAAGGTCATCGAGAAGGAACTCGTCTCCCTCTCCGTCTACAACGTCGGTTTCCAAAAATGTGATCCGCTCTATCAGTGGGGACCAGGCATCCGTGACCACTATCTGATCCATTACGTCGTCTCCGGAAGGGGCTTTTACAAACGCGGAAAAAGCACGTACGCACTCTGCCCTGGAGACGCCTTTTTGGTGTACCCAAACACCGAGGTGCTCTACCTCGCAGACGAGTCCGCCCCCTGGGAATACGCGTGGGTGGGTTTTACAGGGAGCGACGCCTCCATGATTCTCACCGCCACCGATTTTTCCCCGGAAAAACCGGTGATCCACAACACCCCCCGCGGAGATGATATCCGTAGGCAGATCCTGCACATCTACGATGCCAGGGGCAACGAGTTTGAGCACGCCGTCGAGATGACCGGGAGGCTCTACACGATGCTCGCAATGTTCATGCACGGTTCCAAGCGTGAAGATGTGCAAAACTCTGCCAAAAATTATGTGCAAAAGGGCATCGAGTTTATATCTTCGAATTATTCCTACCCGATCACGGTGGAGGATATTGCAAGCTACATCGGCGTCAGCAGAAGCCATCTGTTCCGCTCGTTTGAGACTGTCCTCGGACAGTCCCCCAAGGAGTACTTGACTGATTTTCGGATGAAGCAGGCGTGTTATCTTCTGGAGCACTCCTCCCTCTCCATCACAGCGATCGCAAACTCTCTGGGCTTTGACAACAGCCTTTATTTTTCAAAAACTTTCCACAAAAAAAAGGGCATGGCCCCGAAAGAGTTCCGCGAGCAGACAAATTCCAAGGATTTCTCTGCCATCCAAAAAAGTCAAACACACATATCTCACCGCTCATAAAAATCTGATAAAGCAGGTATGTTATATTAGGAAGCTTTTGTCGAAAAACAAGAGCGGAGCTGTCGCAAAATGAAAATTTCATCCGCATCCTCTGCTCAGTTTCTACGAGGAACACGCAGGCACAAACTTCACCTCGGTGAATTCTTATAGAAACTGCACAGAGATTGCAGGTTGCTAAAACATTTTGCGACAGCCCCCATATCTCATTTCCATTCTAGAACTATCTATTTAAAATGCAATCTCATATTTCAGAGGGCTGTTATCTCTGTCAAAAAAGACTTTGGTACCGTACACTCCATACTGGCTTAAAACACTGTTTTTTCCAAAACTGCCGTCCAGATAAAAGTACACCACGCCCCAATTGTTCTGCTCGTCCGAATCATATATCCGGCCTTCCGCCTTGATGCCAGCATTGAGTTCTACATCCATCAGCGTGTAGGTGCCATATGCCATCAATCCCATGCTGAGATTCGCTCCCACATCGCCGTAAGCCTCGATCCCGTAGGATAATTTCTCGGGATTGTAATCGCATAAGAACGAGGTCTGTTCGCCATCGTAAGCCACACCCAGATAGCCATCCACCACATAGTCCAGATAAGCCTGACCGGCTGCAGTGTACACAAGCTGTAGCTTTACATACGCGGTGAACATCCCACCGGCAAAGGTGTAGGGAACCGTCGCGATCGGAATGACACCACCTGTCTGGCAGGAAATGCGCAGATCTGTAATCTCAAGGCGCCCCCGCTGCTTAAGCTCCAGTTCCTCAAGTCCCCCAAAGTCGAACAGCACACGGTATTCAAGCGTAGGGGTCATAACGATACTTCCCTTAATGCTGCCGTATCCATCCAGCGAACGGTCAATCTGAAAGCGAAGCGGCGTCATATCAAACGATCCCGATGTGCCAATTCCCCGCGCGGAAATCGTTCTTACGGACACGCCCTCATCCGTCACAATGTCACTGACATCTGCGCCCGTCGTTCCCGAGGCATCCACATATTCCACAACGTCCGAAAACTGCTCCGGCTCCGCGCCCTCGATGACGTAACCGTCATCCGTGTCGATCACGGATGTCACCTCGACTGCGCGCTCTGTCTCACCCTCCTGTGAAAGAATCAGGATATCGCCCTCCTGCAACTTTGCAGCGGCCTGCTCGTCCTGTGTGACGACCTTCACGCCATCGACCGTATCCTCATAGCTGTAATCCATATCAACGTCTGTCACAACGTTGTCGGTATACACGATTTCTTCTGCTTCCTGGGTCGGCTCCGCCGCATATGCGACCATGCTTCCAGCACTCATTCCAACCACTGTCACCGCAAGGATCAGACTGATGCTTCGCATAATTTTTCTTTTCATAAAAATGCGCCCCCCTTCTCTGCCTGTGCAAAGTATAGGGCGGCGCTCATACAAGAGAATCCTCTCACAGCTGGCTGCCATTTTACAGGCCCTATAGCTTTGCGTCACAGGCTTTCGCCTGCTTTGCTGAAATTATTTGTGAATCTTTTTACATATAGATCATAACATATTTTTCCTGTTTATGCAATAGTTCTAATATGTATACAATTATTTATATCAAATTATGTATTTTATACAAAATCAGGGAATAAAAATAGATCTGCTTCCGGCAGGTGACTGAGCTTTCACTCTCCGCAGAATAGAGGCTGCCTGCGAACCCCACTGTTTGGAGACATGCCTATCGCACCCCGTAGTACAGGATCATAAATACCAGACCCGGAATCATGAGCGTACCTCCGGCGAGGAACATGGGCAGGCTGCCTGACTTGCGCCCCGGTCGCCCGGCACAGTAGCTCCGATAAGTCTGAAACCGATCGCCCGCCCTTCCCTGCTTAGCCTCCCCGCGCAGAACTCGGCGGACAAATCCAAGACCGTCAAAAGCTCCCTTTCCGCCCGCCCAAAGAAGTCCTCCGACGAGAAACAGCAGACTGCCCGAGACGGTGAAGGCATCACACAAAATTAAAGACCATCCTACCAAATCCCACACTTCCGATATACCGCGGCTCCAGAGGATACCGCCAGCGCACGCCAGCCCGGCCAAAAGGCTGAAGATGTATCGCTTTCCCGGCTTCAAGCGTGCCTCCTTTCCCTCCCGCTCAGCGGGCTACACGCAATTGTCGATTACATTGTTACAAGTCCGCCCGGTAGCGCATCAGCTCCACCTCATCGCAGCGGACAAAATGATCCGGCAACACCTCGCGAAATTCCGGCTTCTGATCACCATAATTGTGCGCGAGGAGGGGATCATACAAAAGTCTCTGCCTTTTTTTCTCATAGTGAGGATCCGGCATAGGGATTGCCGAGAGCAGTGATCTTGTGTAGGGGTGCAGGGGACGCGAAAAAAGCTCATCCGCATCCGCAAGTTCCACGAGATGTCCTCCGTACATCACACCAATTCTGTCAGAAAGGTAATGCACCACAGAAAGATCGTGGGCGATGAATAGAATCGTCAGCCCGAGCTCCCGTTTAAGATCGTTCAAAAGATTGATGACCTGCGCCTGTATGGACACATCCAGCGCGCTCACCGGCTCGTCGGCGATGACCAATTCCGGCTCCATGATAAGTGCTCGCGCCACGCCGATGCGCTGGCGCTGGCCTCCCGAAAATTCATGCGGATAGCGATCCCCCTGCTCGGCGGAGAGCCCGACAAGTTCCAGCATTCTTTTCACCCGCTCCTCCAGCACGCGCTTGTCCCGGATGCCCCGGATGATAAGACCCTCGGCGATAATATCCCGCACGGTCATCCTCGGATTGAGCGAGGCAATGGAATCCTGAAATATCATCTGTATGCCGCCCGCGGCCCGACTTCTCTTTGCGGCGCGCAGTGCACTGCGGTAAGCGGCGCGCGACGCGAACTCCGAAACATTTTCTTTCGCTTCCCGGACCGCCCGCACACGCTCTGCCGCATAGCGCCTGTCGCAGTCGCCGGCCTCCTTCAGCGCCTCCATCATCCGACTTTTCTCCGCCTTGCACAGGCTCTTACAGGCTGCGGCATCCATATGCCCCGCCTTCCACGCCTCCCGCGCTTTGCGGATCGCCGCCTCATAGCTGCCCCGCCCAGCTGAGATATGCCTCCCCTGAAACCAGATATCTCCTGCACTTATCTCATACAGCTGAATGATACACCTTCCGGTGGTCGTCTTGCCACAGCCAGACTCTCCCACCAGACCAAAGACTTCCCCCTCCCGGATATCGAAGCTCACATCGTCCACTGCCTTGATCTCATAGCCGTCCTTTTGAAAATAGCAACACAGATGCTCCACGCGAAGCAACGGCTCCTTTTTCTCTGTTCTTTTTTCACTCATGCATGGCCTCCCTCCGCCTCATGTCTGCGATGCGAGCCGCCACTGCCCCAGGCATCTCCACCTTCGGTGCGTATGGATGCAAGAGCCAGCTTGCCGCACAATGGGTCTTAGTTATCGGGAACATCGGGGGCTCCTCCTCAAAATCTATTTCTAAAGCGTATGGATTTCTCGCCGCAAAGGCGTCCCCCACAGGTGGATGCAGCATATCCGGGAGTGTCCCCGGTATGGCTGCCAGCTTCTCCCGACTCTTAGGATCCGGCACTGAGGATAAAAGTGCCCATGTGTAAGGATGCGCCGGTGTATAAAAAAGCTCATCTGTGGTGCCATATTCCACAATCTTTCCCGCGTACATGACTGCGACACGATCCGCTATATTGGCCACCACGCCCAGATCGTGGGTGATAAACAGCACAGAAAGTTTCCGCTCTCGCTTCACGCGATTGATAAGCTCCAGAATCTGAGACTGTATGGTTACATCCAGAGCTGTCGTTGGCTCATCGCAAATCAAGATGTCCGGATCTGCCGAAAGCGTGATGGCAATTACGATGCGCTGGCGCTGTCCGCCGGAGAGCTGAAAAGGAT
>CAJLGN010000094.1 GCA_905206195.1 uncultured Roseburia sp. | reverse complement strand
GCAATGCCATCGACAAGAGTAAGGTGCGCCTTTTGGAGTACGATTTCCTGACGGAGGTGTACAGCCAGCAGAAGTTCTACCAGAGGACGAGAGATATGCTGGACAGTCCAAAGGAAGGGAAGTTTGCATTTATCCGTTACGATATCGACCGCTTTAAGATGATCAATGCATTTTACGGAAGCAAGGAGGGGGATCGCCTGATCTGCTGCATCGCCGATGCCATCCGGGAGGTCATGCAGCAGTACGGTGGTGGTACTTACGGAAGAATCAGTGGAGACGTTTTCGGGATCTGCTTAAATTATGAGAGTGAGGAAGACGTCCACAGCGTGTTAAGGCAGATCAAGGAAAACATTCGGATGTGCGATATACACTACTATATGGAAACCTGCGCAGGTATTTACCTCATCGAGGATCGTGATATGGAAGTGGGGGCGATACTCGATAACGCTGCGCTCGCCGCAGCGCAGTGTAAGGGTCAGTACATGGTGCATGAGGCACTGTACACAAAAGAGTTGGGCGAAAAGCTGACGCGCGAACAGCACATTATTGATGAGATGGATACTGCTCTAAAGGAGGAGCAGTTTGTCGTATATTTCCAGCCAAAGTACGAGTTGGACAAGATGGCTCCCCACGGCGCGGAGGCGCTGGTGCGGTGGAAGAGGCCAGACGGGACGATGATATCCCCGGGGGAGTTCATCCCTCTTTTTGAAAAAAATGGCTTTATCACCAAACTGGACTTCTATGTGTGGGAGAAGGTCTGCCAGTTTATCCGTCAGGAACTGGATGAGGGAAGAAATCCAGCGCCGATTTCGGTAAATGTGTCCCGCGTGGATCTCTATCACCCGCGGTTTTTGGAGCAGCTGATCGATCTGGTTGAGAAGTACCGGGTTCTGCCGAGGTATCTCCATCTGGAATTGACGGAGAGTGTATTCTCCGAGAATGCGGAGATGATGCAGAAAGCGGTAAGATATCTGCACAGGGCGGGATTTACGATTCTCATGGATGACTTCGGAAGCGGATATTCTTCGTTGAACATCCTAAAAGATGTGGATCTGGACGTGCTCAAGATTGATATGAAGTTCTTCTCTAAAAACGGGACGGAGGCCAAGGGTGCCAAGATTATCGAGGCCGTCATAAAGATGGCGGAATCCCTCAATATGACTGTGATCGCGGAGGGTGTGGAGGAGAGGAATCAGGTGGATTTCCTGCGCTGCCTGGGGTGCAACTATATTCAGGGTTACTACTTCGCTAAGCCTCTCACCCAGGAGCAGTACCGAAAGCTTATCGATCAGGGATAGTATAATCACCGCCAATTTTCATATAATGTGCTAATAGACAGTTTTTGGTGCAGTATGAAGATAATGATGTTTTTGTCGGACGTGATGATTCCGCTTTTGATTTTTTGCATTGTCGGATATGGCCTGATGAACAGACAGAATATTTACGAAGAATTTATAGAGGGAGCCAGGGACGGATTTCGGACGGTCATCGGCATCATGCCGACGTTGATTGGTTTGATGGTGGCGGTGGGGATTCTCCGCGCCTCCGGCTTTCTGGGATTTTTTTCTTCACTCTGCGCTGTTTTTACAGAGCGGCTTGGGTTTCCGCCAGAATTGCTCCCTGTGACGGTGGTGAAGATGTTTTCCTCCTCGGCGGCGACCGGTCTTCTGCTTGATATTTACAAGGAGCACGGGGCGGATTCCCAGCTCGGGCGGATGGCATCCATCATGATGGGGAGCACGGAGACCATTTTTTACACGATGTCGGTCTATTTTATGACGGCAAAAATAAAAAAGAGTCGCTACACGTTGGCGGGGGCACTCATCGCGACACTGGCTGGAACTGCGGCGAGCATTGTGCTTGCGGGGTATATGTAGGAGGCCTGCCGCCCATGCAGATAGCGCGTGGAGGGAAGACAGAAAGTGTACAAAGAATTTGCAGTCGGCAGTTCTATTTCGAAGAAAAATGGCATATAATAGGATAGGAAGGTTGCTCGGAGGGGGTTCCCAAAAGTGGAATAGAGTGCCGAGATCACAGCGTGTGGGTACGGTGTGATTAAAATTTGACAAGGGAGAAGAAAAGATATATAATTATGTCAACAAAATAACGCGGGATGGAGCAGTCTGGAAGCTCGTCGGGCTCATAACCCGAAGGTCATAGGTTCAAATCCTATTCCCGCAACTATGAGAAGGACGTTACAAGATGTAGAATCGTGTAGCGTCTTTTTTTGGTTCCAAATAGAAATGTTGATGATTTCAATACATAAAAGCAAAAACTTTATCGCAATTTTATCTCGAGTTTAAAAAAAATAGTTGAAAATGGGAAGAAAATACCATATTGTAAGAAGTAATACGATGCTGCCAGAAAAAGGAAGATGGCGAAAAGAAGCCTTGCTGCAGAAAGAAATTAGGAAAGAATTTAAAGATCTATCCACGCGCAAGGAGACACATAAGAGAAGTTTTAGCAAAGGAGAAAAAGTGATTTATGAAGAGACATACGCGTAATCTGGCATTAGGGCTGGCTGCAGTCCTCTTGTTTTATAGCGCGATGCCAGCTGCGGCGGCCGCGCTGCCGGGAGCAGATGGAAGTGCAGATGTGTCATTGTATGTGGACTCGACGCAGACAGTGGAAGTGCCTCCGGGGGAGACCGTAAATTCGGCCGAGACAGGAGTGGATCAAGCGGGAGGAAACGGGGGGAATTTGCCCTCGGTTGATTCTCAGGGAGCACAGAGTCAAGAGGAAACAGTATTGCCAGTGGAGGCTGCCGAGGAACAGACACCGGAGACAGGAGATGCGAGTCAGTCTGCCGAGGAACAGACACCGGAGACAGGAGATGCGAGTCAGCCTACCGAGGGAGAGAAGGCGGGTGCGGAAGATGCGGGCCAGTCAAGCGAAACACAGATATCAGAGACGGTGGATGCGAGTCAGCCTGCCGAGGAACAGACACCGGAGGCAGCGGATGCGAGCGAATCTGCAACGGTGGAGGGTGAAATGGGCAGCCAGGATGGCCAGGATGTTAACGCTTTGCCGCCTCAGGTGATCGACCCGGCCATGGCCCGTTCAGCACCCATGCTTATGGCGAGAGCCGCCACGGCTCCAGATCCGAATAATATTTATACCTCGAACACGGGAAAGATGAAAGAATCTACGGGAAATGGCACACGGGAAAATCCCTATAATCTTTTTAAAGATGCGCTTGCGAACGTGGAAGATGGGGGGACGATTCATGTTCTCAATACAGATTCCGGGTTTATCGATGCGGTAGAAGCGCCAAACGTTGACGATCCATTTATCATTGATAAAAATGTCACAGTTCGAGGCGCAAATGGCAGTAAAGGTGTTCTGCAGGTGCGTGCGGCAGGTATCGCGCTCGGTGCAAATGTCACATTTGAAAATATACAGCTTGAATTTATAAACACATGGCACAGTGCGATTTTTGCAAACGGTTACCATCTGACATTGAATAACGTCACTAAGAACGTGGGCAGCCGTCTGATTCATCTGTTTGCCGGAGGACTCTACGCCGCGGGTGGGAGGATTGTGGTACCTCCCTCCGGGGGAGACGGGAGGATCACGATAACCGGGATCGGAGAGTTTGGCAATCTATACGGCGGCAGTATGAACGGGCCATATGCAGGCAATGCCACGATTACAGTCCGGGGAAAAGCGGTAAAGGTCGGGGATGTCCACTCCTGCGGTGCGCTGGAGGCACAGTTTAACAGAAACGATCTATTTTCCCAGATAGAGCCGCCAGCTCCGGCACAAAATGCGACTGCCTTTCCGACGAATGGGACGGTTTCTGTCGTCATAGATGATTACAGTATGAATCATGTCTCCGGGGATGGGGCCACCAGGACAGAGGTCTCGATCCGCACAGTCAATCTTTACAGCACGATCGGGCTGTACAATATTGATAAATTGACAGTCTTACAAGGAAGAGTCGCGCCAAGAGAACTGACAGGGCGAAACGGAGTGATTGACATCGATGTGAGTGGTGCGGGGACATCAGATCCGCGCTTGACAGGAGGTGTCGATTTATCGCAGTTTGTACAGCTGCCTCGCGTGAATAATCTCACGGGAGCCGATGCAGCGGGAGCAAATGCAGGCCGCCTGGTTCTAAGACGCGAAGATACATTGCAGGTGGGGAATATGAGTGGAAAATTCCAGTTTGAGACGGCGGGGGGATTCAATGGCAACTCCGGGATGGCGAACTGGGATCACACTTATATTCGGGCTGCCAACAATACAGCGGTTGTAGATTTTTATCCGTATGCCAGCCAGACGGATATGAAGTTTGAGAAAACGTCAGACGGATGGAAGACTTCGGCAAAAGGGGGCGGGAGCACAGCCTCTGCGGACAAGATTCCGCCGCTCATTACAAAGCTTGAATTTGTAAATAAGTCCCAGACAGTGACAAAAAGTAATTTGTCGAGTGCGGATTACGCGGCGACCTGGCTCGCGGACGTGCAGATGCAGATTGTGGATCCAAGTCTTGACAACCTCGGCAAGGTTGCGGTGCAGTATGCTGTAAATTACGGTGGCAAGCAGTATCAGGCGAAGCTGGAAAAGGATGGGCTGACCAACAGCTATGTGGGAGTGATCGATGAGCTTGGAATGTCGTTAAGGCTTATGGGAATACAGGGCGGAACAGGGTTTGATATACCAAAGCTTGTGGTTAAAAATAAAATGGGATCGAGCAAAAAAATGGATGTCGGCGATTATGAAATTATCGCCACTGCACCCTCCGATAACACGACAATCACAAAGACCGTTTCTTTGAAGGTGACGGAAGATCCACCCACGCAGCAGGGGGACAAGACCAGTGATGTCGATGTGCAGACCGGTCAGACGTCGTACACCTTTGGGGAGACGATGACTGTCACTGCAACTGCAAAGTCGACGACAGCCAGTCCTTTTAGAAGCAGAAGTATTGCAAGAAATGAGATGCAGCTTTATATCAACGGAAATCTGGTTGAGACAAAGACAGTGGCAGGTAATGGTGCGAATGTAGAGGCGGCATTTTCCGTGAAAGTTTTGCCAAATTATTTTGTGGAAAATGCAAATGAAATTACGGTTCAGTTTGGAGGATCGGATTATGGAACGCTGGCCGGCTCGCTTGGCAGGAGCACGGTCCAGGTACAAAAAGTGGCGGCTCCAGTGCCGGACGTAGCGAGCAAGACGGTCACATATGACGGCGGTGGGCACACTTTGGACGGAGCGACATTCCAGAATCTGGGTGATCTCCCGGCGCCGACTTATATACTGGAGTACCAGATGACCGGTGGAGTGCGGCAGAACAAAGCTGTCCTTCCGGGACAGTACACGGTGTCTTATTTGGTGAGGAACGCAAGCGTTTATCAGGATACAACTGAAGTACTAAATGGAACGCTGACGGTGGAGCAGGCGCAGCCAAGACTTCTTCTCACCTATGAGAGGGAGGCGGAGAATCCGTCTGTGCTGATCGTCCACGCAAAAGTGAAAGGCGTTTCGGGAGGTCTGGATCCGCTGGGGATCGTAAAGTTCCAGATAGGAACGGCTGTGCCAGAGCAGACAAAGACACTTGTCTACGGGGAGGCATCTGCGCGATTTGAAAACCTCGCAGATGGAGATTATATTGTGCAGGCGGCCTACACAGATATGAGTGCAGAAAAGATTTACAAAGAGGCAGTGGAATCTGTCACATTTTCTGTAGATCAAACCCAGATCTCTGTCACAGATATAATTCTGGATAAAAACACACTCAATCTCACACTGGGTCAGACGGCAACACTCAAGGCGACTGTGAAGCCGGAAAATGCGACAAATCAGAATATACTTTGGAATAGCACACATTCTGATATCGTGGAGGTTGGGGCAGACGGCGCGGTGAAAGCGTTAAAAGTCGGAACCGCAACGATCACAGCAACCGCCCAGGAGGGAGGAAAAATCGCAGAATGTCTCGTTGTTGTCACAGACAATGGCACTAAACAGCCGCAGCCGAGAAATACCGGTCAAGGTAACATTGGTAATAGTAATACCGAAGGATCAAACGGTTCGAGCAATGGCGGAGGGGGAAGTATCGCCGGGGGAGGAAGTATCGCCGGAGGAGGAAGTATCGCCGGAGGGGGCAGTATCGCCGGAGGAGGAAGTAACGCCGGAGGGGGAAGTAACGCCGGAGGGGGCGGGGGC
>CAJLGN010000093.1 GCA_905206195.1 uncultured Roseburia sp. | reverse complement strand
CGAAGGCGGCAATGGTTCGCAGTCTTCAGGAGACCTACAGCAAATACCAGGCTGTGAATCCGAGGGCGGGGAAGGAATTGCTTCGCCAGGTGAGCAGCATCAAAGAGCTGGATAAGCTGATGGATCAGATCGCAAATAATCTGCCAGTTCCCTATGCGGAAAAGCAGAGAATTCTCGAGGCGATTTCTCTGACGGAGCGCTATGAGGTGCTTTTGGCGCTGCTCCTAAAAGAGATTGAAATCACCGCGATCAAAAACGAGTTCCAGACCAGAGTCAAGGAGCGAGTGGACAAAAATCAGAAGGAATATATTCTCAGGGAGCAGATGAAGCTGATCCGGGAGGAGCTTGGGGAGGACAACACAGAGTCCGATGCAGATTCCTATCTCAATGGGGTCGATAAGCTGAAGGCGGACAAAGAAGTCCGGGAGCGCATCAAAAAAGAGATTGAGCGTTTTAAGAATATTAATTCCAACTCCTCGGAGAGTGCGGTGGCGCGGGGATATATTGAGACACTGCTGGAGCTTCCGTGGAACAAGGCATCCAGGGACAACAAGGACATTCACAACGCCGAACATATCTTGGATGCGGAGCACTACGGGCTCGAAAAGGTCAAGGAGCGCATGCTGGAATTTCTGGCAGTGCGGAACTTGACCAGCAAGGGAGAGAGCCCGATTATCTGTCTGGTGGGACCGCCGGGAACCGGAAAGACGAGCATCGCCAGATCCGTGGCGAAAGCGCTCGACAAACAGTATGTCCGCATCTGTCTGGGCGGTGTGCGGGACGAGGCGGAGATACGTGGGCATAGAAGGACGTATGTGGGGGCGATGCCGGGGCGTATCGTGAACGGACTGCGGAGCGCCGGGGTGAAGAATCCTCTGATGCTCCTGGATGAGATCGATAAGATGAGCAACGACTACAGGGGCGATACGGCTTCTGCTTTACTTGAGGTCTTAGACGCGGAGCAGAACAGTAAGTTCCGTGACCACTATGTGGAGATTCCGATCGATTTGTCTGAGGTGTTGTTTATCGCGACGGCGAACTCCGCACAGGACATTCCAAAACCGCTCTTAGACCGCATGGAGATGATCGAGGTCACAAGCTACACGGAGAATGAGAAGTTCCATATTGCAAGGGAGCACCTGCTCGAAAAGCAGACGGTTGGCAACGGTTTAAAGCCGCAGCAGCTTAGCGTCAGTGACAGCGCCCTCCAGAAGATTATCAGCGGTTACACGCGGGAGGCCGGCGTTCGCGGGCTTGAGCGCAAGCTCGGCGAGATTGCGAGAAAAGCGGCGCGGGAGGTCTACGAGGGGCAGAAATCTGCGGTGAAGATCACAGGGCAGAATCTGGAGAAGTACCTCGGCAAGGAAAAGTACAGCTTCGATAAGAAAAACAACGACGATGAGGTCGGTGTTGTGCGGGGGCTGGCATGGACGAGCGTCGGCGGAGACACGCTCGAGATCGAGGTGAATATCATGCCGGGAAAGGGTGAGTTTCAGCTCACCGGGCAGCTTGGAGATGTGATGAAGGAATCCGCACAGGCGGGCATCAGTTATGTCCGCTCGGTCAGCGAGGAGTATCAGATTCCGAAGAAGTTTTTTCAGGAGAACGACATTCACATCCACATCCCGGAGGGAGCGGTGCCAAAGGACGGACCGTCCGCAGGCATCACGATGGCAACCGCCATGCTATCCGCAATCACGAGGACGCCGGTTCGCGCGGATGTCGCCATGACAGGAGAGATCACGCTGCGGGGGCGGGTTCTACCGATCGGAGGATTAAAGGAAAAGATTCTCGCGGCGAAAAATGCGGGGATCGGAACTGTCTGCGTGCCGAAGAAGAACGAGAAGGACATCGATGAGATTGCAGCAGAGATCAAAAAGGGTCTGGAGATTGTGTTTGTGGAGAACTTGGGGCAGGTGTTGGATGTAGCTTTTGCGAGAGGGCAATGAGCAGTGGGACTGTCGCCACAACGCTGTATCAACCTGTGGTTTCTGCGCAGCTTCTATAAGAATTAGCCGAGGTTAAGTTTGTGCCAGGGCGTTTCTTGGCAGTTAGTCATAGAAGCTGCCAAAAAGTCTGGGATGAAATTTGTTCTCGCAACAGTCTCACTGCGGGGCAGACAAAAAAGGAGAGTCACATGGTAATCAAGAATGTAAATTTAGAAATCGTCTGCGGCATCACGAGTGCGATACCGGACAATCCCTACAATGAAGTGGCGTTTGCAGGAAAGTCAAACGTGGGAAAATCGTCTCTGATCAATGCGCTCATGAACCGCAAATCCCTGGCGAGAACCTCCGCCCAGCCAGGAAAGACGCAGACGATCAACTTTTACAATATCAATGACGCCATGTACCTGGTCGATCTGCCGGGCTACGGCTACGCCAAGGCGTCCGAGGAGGTCAAGGCGAAGTGGGGAAAGATGGTGGAGAACTATCTCCACACCTCCAAAAAGCTAAAGGCGGTATTCCTGTTGATCGACATCCGACACGACCCGTCGGCAAATGACAGGATGATGTATGAGTGGATGGTGTATCAGGGATTTGCGCCGATTATCATAGCGACAAAGCTGGATAAGATCAAGCGCAGTCAGGTGCAAAAGAACATCAAGGCCATCCGCGAGGGACTTTCTGTGAAACCGGGAACTGCCATCATTGCGTTTTCTGCGGAGACGAAGCAGGGGCGCGATGAGATCTGGGAGCAGATTGACGCGCTGGTGCTCGAAGAGGGGACGCCCGAAGAGATTTAAGAGGAAAAGCGTTTACTTTTCCCATCGGATGAGCGGTGGGAGAGTAAACGTTTTTTTGTGGGGATGAGCGCAAACTTTCCAATTGCCGTGAGAAGTTCATCGTTGCATAGAATGCAGGATTCGTGATAGAATGATAAAAGTATAAGCGTAACGGCACAGATGAGACATCGGAGGATAAGAGATGAAAAAGAAGAAAATCGTGATTGCGCTCGGGCACGAAGCGCTCGGAATGACCCTCCCGGAGCAGAAGGAGGCGACGCGGCGCACTGCGCGGGCGGTGGTTGATTTTATCCGCGAGGATTATCAGGTGGTTATCACCCACAGCAACGGGCCCCAGGTCGGGATGATCCACACGGCGATGAATGAATTCTGCCGCCTGTATCCAGAGTACACGGCGACACCGATGTCCGTCTGTTCGGCGATGAGCCAGGGATATATTGGCTACGATCTCCAGAATGCCATCCGCGCGGAGCTTCTGAATAAAGGAATTTACAAGACTGTATCCACGGTTCTCACCCAGGTGGTGGTCGACCCGTACGACGAGGCATTTTACAAGCCGAGCAAGATCATAGGAAGGGTCATGACGGAGGAGGAAGCCGAGGAGGAGGAAGCGAAGGGGAATCATGTCGTCCACACCGAGGAGGGGTACCGCCGTATCGTGGCGGCACCAAAGCCGGTGGATATCGTGGAGATCGATGCCATCCGCGCACTGTCGGATGCGGATCAGATCGTGATCGCATGCGGTGGCGGCGGAATCCCGGTGCTTTCTCAGGACAATGAGTTAAAGGGTGCCAGCGCAGTGATCGAGAAGGATCTGGCGGCTGGGCGGCTGGCGCAGCTCCTGGATGCAGATATGCTCGTGATTTTAACAGGTGTGGAAAATATCTGCCTAGACTACGGGACGCAGAGCGAGAGACCGATTGGTGCAATGACGGTGGCGGAGGCGAGGAAATACATGGCGCAGGGACAGTTCGGTGCGGGTGACATGCTGCCGAAGATTCAGGCGTCCGTCGATTTCATCGGGGACTCTGCCATCCGCTCTGCGCTGATCACCAAGCTCCATAAGGAGGGGAGTCAGGTCACCGCAGGCATGGGAACCATGATTACGAAATAGCCGATAGCGCGGCAGGATATAAGTGGAAGAATAGAATGAGAAAAGAAATGAGGAGAGATATGTTTAGAAAGACGAAGATTGTATGTACATTGGGACCGGCGACAGATGATGAGAAGATAATGGGAAAGCTCATTGAGGAAGGAATGGACGTTGCGCGTTTTAACTTTTCTCACGGACCGCACGATGAACAAAAGAAACGCCTTGTGATGTTGCGCAGGCTTAGGGAGGAGCTGAGGCGCCCGGTTGCCGCACTGCTGGATACCAAGGGGCCGGAGATCCGCTTGATGGAGTTTGCCGACGGAAAAGTGGAGTTGCAAAACGGACAGACTTTTACGTTGACGACGGAGGATATTAAGGGGGATGAGAAGCGGGTATCCATCACGTACAAGGATCTTCCGGGAGATATCAAGCTTGGGGACAAGATTTTGATCGATGACGGTCTGATCGAGCTTGAGGTGAAGAAGATTCACCCGGTATCTGGCGCGAAAGCGGATGCAGATGGGAAAAAGGCTATGGATATCGTGTGTACGGTATTAAACGGTGGTGCGGTCTCAAACAAAAAGGGCGTCAACGTTCCGAATGTGGACCTCTCGATGCCGTATATCAGTGAGAAAGATTACGGCGATATCGTGTTTGGCGTGGAGAACGATTATGATTTTATCGCTGCTTCTTTTGTCCGCACTGCGGACGATGTGCTCGCCATCCGTAAGATTCTCGAAGAAAAGGGTGGGGAGGACATTAAAATCATCGCCAAGATTGAAAATATGCAGGGCGTGCAGAACATTGATGATATCATCCGCGTGTCGGACGGCATCATGGTGGCGCGCGGCGATATGGGAGTTGAGATTCCGCTCGAGGACGTGCCCGTCATTCAGAAGATGATTATCAAGAAGGTGAGCGGTGCGGGGAAGGTGGTCATAACGGCGACCCAGATGCTCGACTCGATGATGAAGCACCCGCGGCCGACGCGGGCGGAGGCGACGGATGTTGCCAATGCGATCTACGACGGCACCAGCGCCATCATGCTCTCCGGGGAGACCGCGGCAGGTATGTACCCAATTGAGGCGTTGAAGACTATGGTGCGCATCTCAATTCGCACGGAGCAGGATATCAATTATCTGCAGCGCTTTAAGCAGCGTGAGATTATGAGCAATCCGGATGTGACAAACGCCATCTCCCACGCGACCTGCATGATGGCGGGAGACCTGAACGCGGCGGCGATCATCACCGTAAGTAAGTCCGGGCGAACCGCCCGCATGGTATCCAAGTATCGCCCGTGCTCTCCGATCCTTGGAGCCTGCCTGACGGATAAGGTGTACCGGCAGCTCGGTCTGTCCTGGGGCGTTGTGCCCCTGCTTCTCAAAGAGAAGACCACGGCGGAGGAGGTGTTTGACTATGCGGTGGACACGGCGGAGGCAGCAGGAATCATTGAAAAGGGCGATGTCGTTGTCCTGACGGCGGGCGTGCCGCTCGGCGTGTCCGGCACAACAAACTTGATCAAGGTACAGGTGGCCGGTCATATTTTGGTCAAGGGAAAAGGTATCACGGATAAGAAAGTGTCCGCAAATCTCTGTGTCTGCCACAGCGAAGCGGATCTTGAGAACTTTAAGGTGGGGGACATCATCGTGGCGGAGGATACCAACAACTGCATGATGGAGCAGATGCGCGCGGCGTCCGGTTTGATCGTGGAGGCGGACAGCGAGAACTGCCATGCCGCAATCGCAGGATTAAGTCTCGATATTCCGGTTCTGATCGGCGCGAAGAATGCGCTTGGCATCTTAAAATCCAGCGCGTTTGTAGAACTCGACTGTAAGAATGGAGTCGTGAGCGCCAACTGAGAAGGACAGGGCTCTGGGAGGGAGAGGAGAATGCGCGCGGCGGCTGGACGCGATCTTTTGCAAAGGGCAGAGGACAATGCGGGACACAAGATTTAGGTCCAGCGTTTGGGTTTCGCAGGAAAATTTCCCCCAGATTTTTTGCGCAGAATAGTGTTTGAAGGATACTTTTCAAGCAAAAGAGGATGTGCTATAATAGTTTTAAAACAAGAGATAGACATGAGTAGGAGATGAGTGTATGACGGAGAGTGGCTTGCTTATATTTTTAGCAGTGTTAATTTTGCTGGTAGTGATCGCTACGGTGATAGCGGTGGTATCTGCTGTATCGGGGACAGCCGCGGCGATTGCGGACGACGAGGACAGCAGCGACATATAAGAGCTTAAGAGGGCGCTCCTGCAAGCCGCGCGGTGGTTTGCAGGGGTGCTTTTACTAACGGAAGAAAGTTTTGCGATGTGTGGCGCTCATAGTTTGACACGGGGGTGTCCCACAGAG
>CAJLGN010000092.1 GCA_905206195.1 uncultured Roseburia sp. | reverse complement strand
CGCAGCTTCTATTTCGAATGGGGCGGTAGGAAGAAGTCAAGAAGATGAGGCGCGAGATTGATACCTATGATCAGGTGGTCGCCCACGGCGAGAAACTGCTTCCAAAGTGCATTCTGGAGGTGTGGATGGAGGCGCGTTTTGGCGCCGAGGATCGCGTGGAGGCGTATGTGGAGGAAATCCGGCAGTTTTTGGCAGGGGATGCGAACTATCTGGAGCAGATCGACTTTTATGTGGAGTTCTGCGAATTTCTCATGAGTACGGGAAGAAAGTTACAGGCGAGACAGTTTTTGGACATCCTCATAGAAAAGCTTGGCACCACAGAATTTTTGCGTCTGCGGATGGTGATGGAGGAGATGGAGGTACAGTATCAGAAGACATACAGCGATGAGGCACATTATCGAAGGGCCTGCCTGCATTATCTGGAGCTGCATGAGGAGTACCAGCATGTGCTGCGCGAGTTCAAGCGGAAGAACCTCAACAATATTAAAAGCCTACAGGAGATTGAACAGCAGCGGAGAGAGTTTGAGTTCCGAAGCAAGCGTGATCTCGCCACGGGACTTTTCAACAAAGATACTTTTCAGTATGAGGTGGAGCGCTATCTGTGCGATCGGAATCGCGATGTCATGGATGCACTGATTGTGATTGATATCGATGATTTTAAGCTGGTCAATGATCGATTTGGACACCTCATGGGAGATGAGGTGATCGTGAAGCTGGCGACTGCCACGAAGGAAAGGTTTTCGGAAGATCTCTGCGGGAGATTTGGTGGGGATGAATTTGTCGTATTTGTCCGTGATATCAAGGACATGGAAGGGCTGGAAGCCTGTATCGAGAGGTTTCGAGAGGAGTTTGGCGGGATAGGCTTTGGGAGAAATGGGGATGTACACAATACCATAAGCATCGGCGTCTCCTATAATCGTGGAATTAACGCATCCTACAATACCATGTTTGCGTGTGCGGATGAGGCGCTGATGAAAGCGAAAGAATACGGAAAGAACAGGGTTACATTTTTTGAGATCAAAAGAGGAATATTAAAGTATGTCGGAGAATAAAAAGGGTTACAGTGTGATCATAGAAGGATTTGTGTTTACCAATCAGGCGGAGGCCGAGCAGGCCAGAAAGGAGGCGGAGGGGGTTCGGTACATCAGGCAGAGAACGAACATGGACGATCCCAATATGGTGCTCTCGATTTATAACAAGATGATACGACAGAATCTGTTCGAGACGGCGGTCGGATTTTCTTACCTGAAGGATTTGCAGGACTATCTGCGGTCGATTCCCTTTATCCGTCAGGAGGATATTCTTCCGATTCCGGTTCAGCACCCGGCGCTTGTGGCAGCGATCCGGGAGGTGCGGCGGACCGCTGGGAAAAAGCAGCGGGGACAGGCAGCGGGGGCAGTCAATATTGACTATAAGCAGCGCTGCCGTCTCGCAACATTTTTCGCCGGGATTCTGGCGGTCTGCGTCGTGGCGATGTTTGTGATCACGGCCACGGCGAACAGCACGACGATCTTAAATTATGAGACGAGGCTGATTGATAAATATGCGTCGTGGGAGCAGGAGCTGACGGAGCGAGAAACGGCGGTAAAGGAGATGGAGCGCTCTCTTGGAATTTCTCAAGAGTAGAGGTGTTTCACAGATTTTTCATAGCTGTCTGCTATACTGGAGGAAAGAAAAAAGTTTTGACGGCAGGAGGGGAAAGTGTGGAGACGATTAAGATTCTGGTGGTGGATGATGAGAGCAGGATGCGCAAGCTTGTGCGGGACTTTCTGGTACGCCAGGGGTATGAGGTGCTTGAGGCGGAGGACGGCGAGGCAGCGCTCGATACTTTTTATGGGGAGAAGGACATCGCGCTCATCCTTTTGGATGTTATGATGCCAAAAAGAGATGGGTTTGCAGTGTGCCAGGAGATCCGGGAGCATTCCACTGTGCCGATTATCATGCTCACTGCAAAAGGGGAGGAGAGCGACGAGTTAAATGGCTTTCAGCTGGGGGTGGACGAGTACATTGCGAAGCCGTTTTCCCCGAAAATCCTGATGGCGCGGGTTGAGGCAATTCTGCGCAGAAGCGGAAGGATCGCGGAGGAGGGAAAGCTTTTGCAGGCGGGAGGAATCGTCATAGACAAGGCTGCACACATGGTGACAGTGGATGGAGATGGGGTGGATTTAAGCTACAAGGAATTTGAGTTGTTGGCATATTTCATCGAGAATCAGGGGCTTGCGCTCTCGCGGGAAAAAATCCTCAATCACGTCTGGAATTATGATTATTTTGGCGATGCCAGAACGATTGACACGCATGTGAAGAAGCTTCGCGCAAAGATCGGAAAAAAAGGGGAGTACATCAAAACCATTTGGGGAATGGGCTATAAATTCGAGGTGAGCGGGGCGTAGCGGGGATGCCATGCTATTGACAAGGATGAAAATGAGGAATAAAATTCAGTTAATTGTTCAAAAATCAAAAAAAGGTTCGTTGACCAGAGGGATGGCGGTCATCATACTGGGGCTGGTGGCGGGAACCGTGATGCTCTGCTGGCTTTTGAACACGGTCTTTTTAGAGCGCTATTACGTTATGAATAAGCAGAATATGCTGTTGTCGGGGTTTGGGACAATCGATGGTGCTGCGGAGGCGGGAGTGCTGGGGGATAAGGCGTTCGACGTGACCTTTGACAATTTCTGTGCCAACGGCAATGTCACCGTCATGGTGATGGATTCAGATTGGACGATTGTGCGCTCCTCAGTCAACGACCCACAGCGAATGCTCACCGAGTTTTGGGATATCATTTTTGGAGAGCGGGAGAAGGAAGTTACGGTTTTAAAGCAGGCGGATCGCTATGTCATTCAGCGGCAGACGGACAAGCGCCTCGATTCGGAGTATCTGGTGCTCTACGGGACGCTCTCCAACGGGAATATGGTGCTGATGCGCTCGGCCCTTGAGAGCATCCGCGAGAGCGTCAAGATTTCCAACCAATTTCTTGGCTACATTGGCATGATGGCGCTGGTGGTGAGCGCCGTCATCACAGTCTTCGTATCCAGAAGGATCACGCATCCGATCGTGGAGCTGACCGATCTCTCCAAGCGCATGACAGAGTTGGATTTCGAGGCGAAGTATCGCGCGCGAGGGGCGAAGAACAATGAGATCGATGAGCTGGGGGAGCATATGAACGAGATGTCGCTGACCCTAGAGCGGACAATTTCGGAGCTTAAAAGTGCCAATAACCAGCTTTTGATCGATATTGAGAAAAAAACGCAGATCGACGAGATGCGGCGAGAGTTTCTCTCCAATGTCTCGCACGAGCTGAAGACGCCTCTGGCACTGATTTCCGGTTACGCGGAGGGACTTAAGGAGTGCATCAACGAGGACGCGGAGAGCCGCGACTTTTACTGTGAAGTGATTATGGATGAGGCCGCCAAAATGAACCGGATGGTGAAGAAGCTTCTCACCTTAAACCAGCTTGAGTCCGGGAGCGAGACGGTGACGATGGAGCGGTTTAACTTGACGGAGCTGATACAGGGAGTGCTGCATTCGGTAGAGATTTTGCTACAACAAAAACAGATCGTGGTCGCAGAATGTCCCGATGATCCGGTCTATGTGTGGGCGGATGAATTTATGGTGGAAGAAGTTCTGACGAATTATCTGAGCAACGCGATCCACCACGCGAGGGGAGTAGTGGTCCCTACAGCGCCGAATGCGGGGCAGGCGGGCGGTCAGATTGCCGTCCGGTACGAGCGCAGAGACAGTCTTATCCGAGTGTGTGTGTTTAACACGGGGCAGCAGATTCCGGAGGCGGACATCGACAAGATATGGCAGAAGTTCTACAAAGTGGACAAAGCCAGAACCAGAGAATATGGGGGAAGTGGTATCGGGCTCTCCATCGTGCGGGCAATCATGGAATCTTTTCATCGGGATTGCGGAGTACAAAACTGCGAAAATGGTGTAGAATTTTGGTTTGAGCTGGACACGGGTAGCGATATCGCAGTCTGATTTCTTTTCAGATGGGCGTCAGTCGGAGAAAATGAAAGATAAAATTGAGTGGAGAGAATTTTTCTGTTGCCATATTTTGCCGGGGATGCTAACATGGATATAAATTAATTTATGGACAATTTGTGAGGGATCGTATGAGAAAATCGAAAGTACAGATGACAGCGGCAGCACTCATGGCTGTGATATTGCTCGGGGGATGCGGGGAAGCGCCGTATGAGCTGAATGACAAAGAGGAAGCGGTAATCGTGAATTATGCTTCTCATGTAGTGTCAAAGTATAACACCTACCAGCGGGAAGGGCTTATGCACGTCGCGCAGGAAGCGGAGATCACTGAGGAGGCGGAGGAGCTGCCTGCGCAGACAGAGACGCCGCAGGAGGATATGCAGTCAACAGAATCTTTCAGCGGAGTGGAGGGCGCGGACGGCAGCGCGCAACTTCCGGTCGCAGAATTGACCGCAACGCTCGGGGACTTATTTGGGGCGGAAGGACTCACGGTCAGCTATGTGGGAAGCCGTATTTCTGACAGCTATATGGAGGAGAACTATTATGCCATGTACCCGGATGCGGGGAAGGTTTATCTGATACTGGGAATTGATATCACCAATGCGGGGCAGACGGAGGTTCCGATTGATTATCTCACGAGAACTCCCAAATTTACAGCCGTCGTGAATGGCCAGACGATGAGCACTGCAGAAATCACGGTGTTGTCGGGAGATTTTTCCGCGCTTGAGGGAACGATCGGCGCTGGGGAGACGCGGGAGACCGTGTTGTTGTTCCAGGTGCCGGATACGGTGATGAGCGCAGATCAGCTGGAGCTTTTCGTGGAGCTTGCGGGAAATAATTATCAAATTATTTTATGAGATAGATGAAAAATAATGCATTTCAGGCACTGTTGTGATATAATGACAGAAAGTATTTTGGGAGATGCATGATACGGATACGCAGGAGGAGAGATAGTAATGGATACAAATATTCTTTTGGAATCAGGAACCAATGAGCTGGAAATCCTGGAATTTACGCTGGGACATAACCACTACGGCATCAATGTAGCGAAGATCAGAGAGATTTTGACTTATCAGCCGGTCACTCCGGTGCCGAATGCACACCCTTCCATCGAGGGTATCTTCATGCCGCGAGACAGGATGATCACTGTGGTAAATCTCAAGAGATGTCTTGCAATGCCTGAGGATTCCGACAGTAATGGACTGTTCATTATCACGAACTTTAACAAGTTAAATATCGCGTTCCACGTGGATGAGGTGCTTGGAATCCACCGCGTATCCTGGGAGTCTATCATTAAGCCGGACTCCACAATCAACACGGAGCAGAACAGTGCGTCCACCGGTGTGATCAAGATGGCGGAGAAGTTGATCATTATCCTTGATTTTGAGAAGATTGTGACAGACATCAGCCCTGAGACAGGTCTGAAGGTATCCGATCTGGAATATATGACGGATCGCGAGAGGTGTGACTCCCCGATTCTGATCGCGGAGGACTCTCCTCTTTTGAGCAAACTCATCACAGACTGCCTGAGAACGGCGGGCTACACAAATCTGATTGTCACCATGAACGGCCAGGAAGCGTGGGACAAGCTGTTAGAGTATGACAGGCAGGGCAACGTCCGGGACAAGGTTCACTGCATTATCACGGATATTGAGATGCCGCTCATGGACGGGCATCGTCTTACCAAGCTGGTGAAGACGAACGACACCATGAAGAATATCCCGCTCATCATTTTCTCCTCTCTCGTCAATGAGGAGATGAGAGTGAAGGGAGAACGGCTTGGAGCGGATGCCCAGTTAACAAAACCTGAAATCGGCAATCTTGTTGAGGCGATTGATAATTTGATCGATATGAGTTTTGATTGAGATTGAAGCGAAACGGGGGTGTGATGCATCATCACATCCCCCAATTAAGTTATAGGTTAGTGGAGGTATCAGATGAGCAGGGAAGAAGATTATCTGGATGGATTATTAGGTTTGCTGGGGGAGAGAGAGCAGGGAAAGACTCTTGGGGAAATGCACGACCCGATGCAGGGGATGGAGGTGGACACAGAGTCGGAAGATGCTTTTTTGCACTCCTTTGAACAGGAACTTTCCTCCGAGGGGAATGAGGATGATTTTATGCGTCAGTTGGAACAGGAGCTGGACGCAGAAGAGAGCTCAAGATATGTGGAGGAGAGCGATCACGACGATTTGTTTTTCGATAATCT
>CAJLGN010000091.1 GCA_905206195.1 uncultured Roseburia sp. | reverse complement strand
TGAATTTGCAGCCTGTTTTCCAGAAAATACCGACTTTATGCTCGCAGATGTGAATCAGGGCGGAGATCTGCTCGATCGCGTTGTCATGATCCGGAGGCAGATCGCACTCGAGCTTGGCACGGTAGTTCCGATCATTCGCCTGCGGGATAACATTCAGCTGAACCCGAATCAATACATCATCAAGATCAAGGGGATCCAGGTGACGGAGGGCGAGATCCTGTTCGATCACTATATGGCAATGAACCCGGGGTATGTGGAGGAGGAGATCACAGGTATTCCAACCTTTGAGCCATCGTTCCATCTGCCGGCGACCTGCACCACCGAGAGTCACAGCGACCGAGCAGAAAGCCTCGGTTACACTGTGGTAGATCCTCCTTCCATCATCGCGACACACCTGACGGAGGTGATCCGCTCCCACATCGCAGAGCTGCTCACCAGACAGGATGTGCAGAATCTTGTCACAAACTTAAAGGAGAGCAATCCCGTGCTCGTGGACGAGCTCGTGCCGAAGCTGCTTGGGCTTGGTGAGGTGCAGAAAGTATTACAGAATCTGCTCTCCGAGGGAATCTCTATCCGGGATCTCCTGAGTATTTTTGAGACCCTCGCAGATCACGCGTCCACCACGAGGGATACGGATGTCTTGACGGAGGACGCGAGGCAGAACTTAAAGCGCGCGATTTCGAGCAAGTATTTTCCGGCAAATGAGACGACGAGCGTCATCACGCTCGACCCCAAGGTGGAGCAGGAGATTATGTCCTCCGTCAAGCAGACGGAGCAGGGGGCGTATTTGACCCTTGATCCGGAGAAGACCAAGATCATTGTGGCCTCTGTGGAGGAGGAAGTATCAAAGCTCGAAAATATGGGAAAAAGCGCAATCGTAATCACGTCTCCGATTGTGAGAATGTACTTTAAGAAATTGACTGAAGAATATTTTAAGGATTTGATCGTTGTGTCGTACAATGAGGTTGAATCGAACGTGGAATTACAATCAGTAGGGATGGTGACCGCATAAATGACCATTAATAAATATCAGGGAAAAACAAAAGAAGAGGCAGTCGAGAAAGCGAGGCAGGAGCTTGGAGCCGGAGCTGTGGTTTTAAATGTCAAGGAGATCAAGCCCAAAGGCATGTTTAAGATGTTTCGGGATATCAGCTATGAGGTCACGGTGGCGATGGAGGAGAAGGAGCGTTTTCAAAGTCCCCTCCCCGCCGGGGAGTCAGTCAAAACGGCGCATGAGGGCATCAGTCTGGCGGCGGATGAGAAGATTGACCTCCCAAGGATGGCGAGCGAGCCCGAAGCAGAGCGCCAAAAGCCGGTGCGCCAGGAGCTGGCGGGAAGAAAGGATACCCCGATGAGACAGGAGCGGGAGGAGACGGCGAACGAGGGGCTTGAGAGACGGCTTGAGAATCTGTCGAACATATTGGAGAAGCAGCTTTCCGTGGAGGGAAAACGGAAGGAGGAGCAGCCGGAAGTGAAAACTGCAAACCCGGAGGGATTCCAATTCATCAAAATGTTGTACCGCACATTGCTTGAGAATGATGTGAATGAGAAGTTTGTCAACCAGATCATGGATGAAGCGGAGAAGGTGATGAGCAGCGGGAGCAGCGTGGACTCGATTCTCTCGAATGTATATCAGAAGCTGATTTTAAAGCTTGATCAGCCGGAGCCGATCAATTTGTCTGGCAAAAAGCCGAAGATTATTTTCTTTATCGGACCGACTGGGGTTGGGAAGACCACAACGCTGGCAAAGATCGCTTCGAGCTACAAGGTAAATGAGGAGAGAAAGGTTGCGTTTTTGACAGCGGACACCTACCGGATTGCGGCGACGGAGCAGCTTCGCATTTACGCGAATATTCTTGACGCTCCGATGAGCGTCATTTACTCTGTGGAGGAGATGAATGCTGCGATTGAGCGTGCGAGTGACTGTGATCTTATTTTTGTGGACACCGCAGGGTTTTCCCACAAGAACGATGTGCAGTGCAGCGATATGAAGAAGCTCGTGGATGGCCTCGATGCGGCGTACGAGAAGGAAGTCTATCTCGTGCTAAGTGCGACGACGAAGTATCGCGATCTTCTCGAAATTGCGGACATCTATAAGAAAATTGCGGAATATAAGCTGATTTTTACAAAATTGGATGAGACGACGACCTACGGAAATATTTTGAACATCAAATTGTATTCAGGTGCTAGATTGTCCTACATGACGGCGGGACAGAATGTGCCGGACGACATTGAACTGTTCGATACACAAAAGATTGTGAAACAATTACTGGGAGGCCGATGACGCGAATGGATCAGGCAGAGAAGCTTCGAAATGTTGTGAAATTGAAAAATCAAAAAAGCAAGCCGAATGCCAGAGTCATTACTGTCACCAGCGGGAAGGGCGGAGTTGGAAAGTCCAACATAGCAGTCAATCTTGGTGTGCAGATGCAGAAGCTCGGAAAAAAGGTTCTGGTATTTGATGCAGATTTTGGGCTTGCAAATGTGGAGGTTATGTTCGGTGCGGTTCCAAAGTGGAATCTGTCAGATCTGATCTTCCGCGGCAAGACGATCGAGGAGATCATCTCGGAGGGACCTCTTGGGATGGGATTCATCTCAGGCGGAACGGGAATTACAGAGCTGAGTGAGCTGACGCAGGACCAACTGTACTACTTGATCAAATGTTTTGCAGAGCTGGATCGCATGGCGGATGTGATCATTGTTGATACTGGGGCGGGGATATCCAATCGAGTACTCGAGTTTGTGATGGCGAGCCAGGAGGTGATCGTGGTGACAACACCGGATCCAAGCTCACTGACGGACGCGTACTCTCTGTTAAAAGCGCTGTATCGGAATCCGAAGTTTGACTGTGCGGATACCGATGTGAGCATTCTCGCCAACCGGGTGCTTACCGCGCAGGAGGGGAAGAATGTGTACGATAAGCTGAATTCTGTTGTGGATCAGTTTTTGCAGGAAAAGATTTCCTATGTGGGGATGATTCCACAGGATCAGGTGTTGGAGAAGTCCATAAGACAGCAGAAAGTTGTCTCACTGTACGCACCGGCCTCAAAATCGGCGCGGGCATTTGAGGCGATGGCGTCAAGGTTATTGAACCACGAGCAGCAACAGAAAAGGATTTCGCGAGGAATCTCAGATTTACTTTCCAGCTTTTGGAAGCGGGAAGCGTGAGGAGTAAGATGTTATGACATTATCAGAAATTATTCGGCCAGGAGATAAAATTGACATCAGCTTAATGCAGCAAGTGCATACGATGGACGAGGACAATGAAAGCTTTAAGGTGTATAAGAGTCAGGTGCTAAACCTCAAGGAAAATGGAAATCTCCAGATTTCTATGCCGAGCGAGAGAGGGAAATTAGTCCTGCTGACACTGGGGGTGCGGTATGAGTTTGTATTTTTTTCCAGGGAGGGTCTTTACCGGGCAACTGGGCAGATTGTTGAGCGCTACAAGAGTGAGAATGTCTATATGTTGGAGGTGCAGCTGAAGTCCCAGATTGAAAAATACCAGCGGCGTGAATTTTTCCGCTATCCCTGCATTTTGGATATGAGGTATTACACCATTTCAGATGAGGAGGCGAAGATCGGATCCGGGGATGCGATCTTTATCAGTCTCCAGGAGAATGGAGATAACGCACAGAGAGAATTTAAAGGGCGCATCGTGGATTTAAGCGGCGGTGGAATCCGTTTTGCAACCACCGGGGAGGCAGAGAGTGGACAGTACCTGCTGCTTGAGATCGCGCTGCAAAATGAGAGCGTTGACAAGCAGTACTATATTATCGGAAAAGTCATTAGCTGTGTGCAGATGGAGCAAGCGCCGGATGAGCTCTTTGAGGTGCGTGCAGAATTTTTGATCACGGATAACAACGTGAGGGAAGAGATTATAAGATTCATTTTTGAAGAAGAGCGCAACGCACGCCAGAGGGGAAGATAAAAATGAAGAAAAACATTTTGGTTGTTGATGACTCTGCACTCATGAGAAGGGTTATCTGTGATATAATCAATTCAGATGAAACATTTCAAGCGGCAGATGTCTGCCGCGATGGTCTTGAGGGTTATGAGAAGCTGAAGACGAGAGAGTATGACGGCGTTGTTCTGGATGTAAATATGCCCCGTATGGACGGTCTTGAGCTTTTGGAGCGGCTGCAGAAGGAGCACATCAAGGCGACTGTCATCATGGTCAGCACGACGACAACCAAGGATGCCGAGGTTACTATCCTCGCGATGGAGCGCGGTGCTGTCGATTTCGTGACGAAGCCGACGAATGTGATTGAGGCCAAGGGCGAGGATTTTAAAAAGCGCTTGCTTGGAGTCTTGTCTGCGGTGCTTCGAACGGAGCGCTATAGTAGAGAGCTCAAGAACCGACCGGTTCCGAAGAAGTTTGCCGGCGAGCGGATTGTCGTGCGAAAGGATGCGGGTACAACGAGAAGCGGCAATAAGCTCATCGCGCTGGCCTGCTCCACAGGTGGCCCCAAGGCTTTGCAGAGTGTTATTCCTCTTCTTCCGGCCAACTTGAATGCGCCCATGGTTCTAGTTCAGCACATGCCAGCCGGGTTCACCAAGTCGATGGCGGATCGTCTCAATGAAGTGAGCAAGATTGAGGTGCGGGAGGCGGCCGACGGGGATATCCTGAGGAAGGGAATCGTCTATATCGCTCCGGGGGGCAGGCATATGGAAGTGAAGAAGAGCCTCGACGGCACTCATAAGATTAAGCTCAATGACATGCCGGCAATCGGCGGGCTGAGGCCGTGCGCAAATATTACTTACGATTCTCTGCGCGATTGCGGTTACGATCAGGTGGTTTGCGTAGTGCTCACGGGAATGGGAGCGGACGGCACGAACGGAATTCTCTCCCTGGCACAGAAGAAGCCCGTGCACGTCATTTCGCAGGATGCAGCGACGTCTGTTGTCTACGGGATGCCGAAGGCGATCGCGGATACAGGACTGGTAGATGAAGTGGTTCCTCTTACAGAAGTTGCACAATCAATTATAAAGAATGTGGGGGTAAAGTAATATGGATGTAAGCCAATACCTTGAGATTTTTATTGATGAGACAAACGAGCATTTGCAGGCTTTGAGCGACTGTATCATGGAGCTTGAGAAAGATCCTGAGAATATGGACACGATCAATGAGATTTTCCGTGCCGCGCACTCCTTAAAGGGAATGGCAGGTACCATGGGCTTCAAGCGGATGCAGCACCTGACCCATGATATGGAGAATGTGTTCCAGGAGGTTAGAAGCGACAAGATTAAGGTAAACAGTCCCATGATCGATCTGCTTTTTAAGTGCCTGGATGCGATTGAGGGATATTTGAACAATGTAAAAGCGAGCTCGGACGAGGGGACAGAGGACAACGAACTGATCATTAAGGAGCTCAATGAGTTCATCTCCTCAGCGGAGGGCGGCACACCAGTGGACAATGCTGCTCCTGCTGCGCAGGAACAAGCTCCGGTGGAGACAGCAGGATTTGAGAAGAAGTATTTTGAATTCGATCTAAGCGATGCGGAGAAAGAGCGCATCAAGCAGGCTGAGGGCAGCGGGATGCATGTTTACGGCATGACTGCCTACATTCAGAAAGAGTGTTTGTTGAAGGCCGCAAGAGCATTTCTTGTGTTTAAGGCGGTGGAGGAGTTCGGAGAGATTTTAGTTTACAATCCGAGTTCGCAGGATATTGAAGATGAGAAGTTCGAGTGCGAGTTCAGTTTTCTTGTGGCGACGGAGGAGCCCTACGAGAAGCTTTCTGACGCGGCGAAAGCTGTCTCTGAGATCGAGGAGATCGTAGGGGAGGAAGTCAAGTATGAGATGTTCGAGGCAAAGCAGGAGATCGCAGAGACGAAAGAGAGCGCACAGCCGGCTGTCCCGGAGGCATCGGCTTCACCGGCGGCACCGCAGAAGGCACAGGGGGCAGGAGGCAAAAAGCAGGCGGTTGCAAAGCCTGTGACCAACCGCACTGTGCGCGTGGATATTGAAAAGCTGGATGCCTTGATGAATCAGGTATCTGAGCTTATCATCGCAAAGAATAGTCTGGTGTCCATCAGCTCTACGGATACCGGTGATTTTCAGAGTCAGACTTTCCATGAGCAGATTGAATATCTGGAGCGCATCACGACCAACCTTCACGAGTCTGTCATGAAGGTCCGCATGGTGCCCATCGAGAGTGTGGTGGCGAAGTTCCCGCGGAGGAGGCGCGACCGGTCAAGAAAGCTGGCCAAGAAG
>CAJLGN010000090.1 GCA_905206195.1 uncultured Roseburia sp. | reverse complement strand
GAGGAGGAGCAGTTTGCAGCGTACAAGCGCGTGGCGGAAATGATGGCTGGAAAAAAGGTCATTATCCGCACCCTGGACATCGGGGCAGACAAGAAGATCGATTATTTTGCGTTGGACGAGGAGGAGAATCCGGCACTTGGATACCGCGCGGTGCGCATCTGTCTCGACCGCCCGGAGATCTTTCGGACACAGCTGCGCGCACTGTGCCGTGCCAGCGCATTTGGAAATATCGCTATCATGGTACCGATGATTGTTTCTGTGTGGGAGGTTGTGCGCGTCAAGGAGATTTTAGGAGAGGTAAAAGCGGAGCTAAAGGCGCAGAACATCCCGTACGGCGAGGTGGAGTTTGGGATTATGATTGAGACTCCAGCGGCTGTCATGATGGCGGACGAACTTGCGCGGGAAGTGGACTTTTTCAGCATCGGGACGAACGATCTCACGCAGTATACGCTGGCGATCGACAGACAGAACGCCAAGCTGGATATGTTTTACGACGCACACCACCCGGCTGTGCTTAGGATGATACAGATGGTGATCGACAGTGCCCACGCGGCAGGTATCTGGGCGGGCATCTGCGGAGAGCTGGGGGCGGACACCGCATTGACAGAGACTTTTGTAAAGATGGGAATCGATGAACTTTCCGTCTCACGGGCTATGATACTTCCAGTGAGAAGCCGTGTGATGGATATGGAATAGATCATAATTTTTTTAGGAGGAAGAACGATGAAAACATTTCAGTATTTAGTGAAGGACGAATTGGGGATCCACGCGAGACCAGCAGGTCTTCTGGTGAAGGAGGCAAAGAACTTTTCCAGCAAGATCACAGTCAAAAAGGATGACAAGGAAGCGGACGCAACCAGGCTGATGGCAGTGATGGCACTCGGTGTGAAGAAGGATATGACTGTGACCGTGACGGTTGAGGGCGACGACGAGGCGGAGGCTTACACTGCGATCAAGAAATTCTTTGAGGAACAGTTGTGATCACATTTGAGGTTTGCTGCGGGAGTTATTCGGATGCCGCCGCCGCAGAGCGCGGCGGCGCATCCCGCGTTGAATTAAACAGCGCACTCAGCCTTGGCGGACTGACCCCGGATATCGGGGGTGTGTACCGGTGTAAGGAGGAGTTGAAGATTCCTGTGATCGCGATGCTTCGCCCCCGTGCTGGGGGATTTTGTTACACCAAAGAAGAGTACAAAACCATGCGAAAGACCGCAGAATGTCTGCTTTCGGCAGGCGCCGATGGCCTGGCGTTTGGATTTTTGACGGAGAAGCGAGAGATTGACGTGGAGCGCACGGGGGAGATCACAGAACTGGCGCATTCCCTCGGCAAGGAGGCGGTGTTTCACCGCGCCTTTGACTGCACAAATTCTTTTGGCGCTGCTGCGGATCAACTCATCGCATCCGGCGTGGATCGGATACTCACAAGTGGCGGGGAGCGCACGGCGCTGCTCGGATGGGAATGCCTGAGGAAACTTGAGGAATCTGTTGGAAGCCGAATTCAGATTTTGGCGGGGAGCGGTGTGCGGAGTGCCAATGTGGCGGAACTGCTGGAGAAAACCGGTGTGCGCCAGGTGCACAGTTCCTGCCGCGGATATGTTGAGGATCGAACTGCCCGCGGAAATGGTGTTGCCTTCGATTGCGAAGGAGCCCCACAATGGTATTGCTGTGAGGCGGTCACAGAGATGGAGGTGCAGAAGATGTCCCGAAGTCTTGCGAGGTATGGAATGTAACTTCAGAAAATAGTAATGAAAAACTCCCGCGTGAGCAATGTTGCCGATAGGCAGTATTGTTCACGTGGGAGTTTTTTGATTGCAGGATGACATTGCCTCTTCGGTTAAGAGAAAGTATATCCGTCAGGAGAACATCGCAAGCCAGCTTCGGAAGAGGAACATGCTCTGGCGGGAGTGGGTGTGCACATTGTTTTCAAGGAATGTATACTGCTTCGTGCCAGGAAGCAGTGAAAAGAGAAACTCGATGGTCTCCTGCGGACAAACGTCATCCCTGCCGCCGGCGGACAGCATGATGGGCATGGTCAGCCGATGCGCGTGGGAGGTGGTGTCGATATAGCCGAGGCGATTCCAAAATTTCTCCGGTTCGGTGGATTCGAAGGCGCTGCGCAGAATCCCGTAGGCTTCTCCCTTTAACCCGCTCAAGGGAAAGGCTGTCAGGAATGGGAGGTCGGCGCAGACACAGCGGATGTCATCTCGCAAAATCGATGCGACAAGCAGCGATGCACCGCCTCCTTGACTCGTGCCGTAAAGAGAAATCCGGTCGGGGATTACCCCTGGCTGTTCGCGCATCCATCGGATTCCCAGAAGACAGTCCAAAAGCCAGTCATGGTAGCCGCCGCAAATCCCCATTGCGGTATTGTGGAGCACCGGCCAGTTGCCGTCCTCCATCGCAATTTCCCGTTTGGGCCCCTCCGGGGCAACATAGCCGAGCGGCGAGAGGTGCAGGATGTGGTATCCGTCATCACTGATCTGTGGGTGCATACTCATGTAACCACCGTATCCCGGAAAATTGACAAGCAGAGGCGCAGGCCCCTTTGCGGCGGGCTGCCAGTAGCCGAAGAAGGAATGGTTGTCGGAGACATCAAATCGGATGAAGCGGTTTTCCAGGGCGTTGGGACCGTTTCCAAATTCATGTCGAATGGGGACTGCGTCTAGAAAGGAGCCTGTCACGGAAAGTGCCTGACTTTTTAAGAGGAGTGCTGCCGCCCAGGCATCCACCTCGGCGGCAGTCGGATAAAAAGGAAAAGAATCTGCGCAAGGTATCTGAATTTTATTCATAGTAAATCCCCTCCAGCTTTGTTTTTTGTTTAGTGTAACAAGTTGTGTCCCATGTGCCTATCAAAAAAACGATCAATATTATAAAAAAACGATTATAATATAAACAAATAGAGATATTTTGTTTAGAATAGAAATAGAATCGCAGTGTGATACCGCAAGAAAAGAGGAAGAGAAAATGAACGCAGTGTACAGCAACTATTCGCCGACCGTCCTGTATGTCGACAAATACAATTTTTCAAGCCGTTGGGTGTATGAGGAGAGTCAGATTCCCTATTCGATCGTCCGGTACATCATAGCAGGAAGTGCTCATTTTGTCGTAAATGGAGAGCGCTATCTGGTGGAGCCGGGCGATGTGTTCTACATTCCGCAGGGGTGCAGGCTGTACTGTGCCGCGGTGGAGGAGATTGTATTCATCAGTGCCAGATTTGTCGGAAATATTCAGCTTTCCGATGAGGATACGCTCAAGTGTCTATGGCACATCACCCAGAAGTACAATTTTTCAGATCAGCCACAGGTGGGAGAGTGGTTTGAACGTATGTACCAGAGCGCGATCAGCCGGACGACCTATAAGAGGCTGGAGACGCGAGGCTACATCAATTTGTTTGGCGCGATGCGGGCGCGGTGCTCCACGGGGGAGGAGAAGACTGAGGAGACGGTGCAACATGAGCGCACACGGATGGAAGCAGCGTTCGACATGAAGTCGATCCGCAAGCGCGCGATGGCATCCAGGCAGAAAATCGATCCGAGAGTCCGCATGGCGGTGGATTACATCACGCTTCACCCGGGGGAGAATCTCACCAGAGAGACGCTCTGCCGGATGTGCGATGTGAGTGAGAGCACATTACGGAGACTTTTCAAGGCGGACATGGGAAAAAATATCTACGAATTTATCAAGGATACGCGGATGCTCTACGCCACGCATCTTTTGGACACGACAAGTGATCCAATCTCCGAGATCGGCTATCAGCTGGGATATGAATCGCCCAGCTATTTCACCAAGATATTCAAAGAAAATTTTGGGATCAGTCCGCAGGATTACCGAAAAATCTCGGTTGAAGTGTGATTAAAAAGCTATACTATGAGCGATTATTTATAGAATTGCACTGATATTGTATAGCGCAAATTGTGCTTTGTCCATATAATTGAAAATAACAGAGAAACGAGACCGAAGTGGCAAGATGTTTTGGGGGAACAGATATCTATCATGAAGGAGGAGACTATGATGAAAAGAAAGAAATGGTTGAGCCTGGCACTGGCGGCAAGTATGTGTGTGGGCATCTTCGCGGGATGCGGCGGCGGGGAAGCTGCAAATTCTGCGGCGGATGGAAAGATGGGGGCAAATGCGGTGACGGGAGATACCGGCTCTGCGGGGGGAGAGACGGCTGCGCTTGAGGGGGAGATCACCTTCTGGCATTCCTTCACACAGGGACCGCGACTGGAAACTATTCAGGCTGCGGCGGATTCCTTTATGGAACAAAATCCGGGAGTCACCATCAACATTGAGACATTTTCCTGGGCGGATTTTTATACAAAGTGGACGACTGGCCTTGCTTCGGGCAACGTTCCGGATATGAGCACGGCGCTTCCAAACCATGTGGTTGAGATGATTGACGCGGAGGCAATCCTGCCTTTGGACGGTCTGATCGACAATATCGGCAGAGATCGTTTTTACGAGGCTCCGCTGGTGGAGATGACGGCGGAGGATGGATCGTGCTATGCAGTTCCTCTTTATTCCCACGCGCAGGTGATGTGGTATCGCACAGATCTTTTGGAAAAATACAATCTTGATGTTCCGACCACATGGGATGAGCTCTACGACGCGGCGTCCACTATCCAGCAGGGGGAGAACGGTGCCGTCTACGGATGCTCCGTTCCTCTTGGCACGAACGATATGATGGCCACCCGCTATCTGAACTTCTATGTAAGAAGTGCGGGGGAGACACTCATCACGGAGGACGGCAAGGCGAACCTCACCAGCCAGGCGGCGATCGACGGGATCAATTACTGGGTGCAGATGTACAAGGACAACTCACCGGCAGATTCCATCAACTTTAACGTTCTGGATCAGGCGACGCTGTACTATCAGGGGAAGAATGCGTTTGACTTTAACTCCGGCTTCCAGATCGGCGGCGTGGAGACCAACACACCGGAGCTTTTAGATTCTATCGATTGTGCGCCGATGCCTGTTTTAAAGGAGGGCGAAGCGCAGACCGGATACGAGACATCCAATATTCCGATGGTAATCTGGCAGAATTCCAAGCACCCGGAGATCTGTGAGGCGTTTATCAAATACCTGTATCAGCCGGAAAATTACGTACCGTTCCTGTTATCCGTACCGGTTGGTATGCTTCCTGCACTCAAAGAGATCTCGACGGACGAGACATTCCTCTCGGATCCAACCGTGCATAAATACCAGCATTCACTGGAGGTAATCAGCGACGCAGTCGGCTACGGGACGGCGATCGGTATGGAGAGTGGACCGCGGGCGGAGGCTGGTCTTGTGACGAGCCAGGCGGTCATTGAAAATATGTTCCAGGAGATCATCTTAAAAAATAAGCCTGTAGAGGAAGCTGCAAAGCAGGCGGAGGATAAGCTCAATGATCTGTTCGAGACAGTGAACTGATTCTGCGCCACTCCATTTTAGAAAGGATTTCACATGAAATTCAACACGCGATATATCTCAAAAATAACGAATATCTGTTTTATTTTGCCTGCGATTTTGGTGGTGGGGCTGCTGCTCTTATATCCGGTTGCAACCAGTATTTTTTACAGCTTCACCTCCAAGCATCTGATCAAGGCAAACTATGATTTTGTATTTCTGGACAATTACATAAAAGTGCTCACAGACCCGGATTTTATAGCGGCATTTTTCACCAGTGTCAAGTGGACGATATGTTCTCTGATCGGCCAGATTCTGGTCGGCTTCACGGCAGCGCTGGCCCTGGAGCGCATTCGGAAGGGAAAGACTTTCTTCCGCACGGTTTTGATCATTCCGTGGGCGTTTCCATCCATTGTTATTGCGCTTTCCTGGAAATGGATTTTAAACGGGGTGTATGGATTTCTTCCAAGCCTGCTCGTAAATCTTGGAATCTGTGAGTCAACCCCGCAGTTTTTCAGCAGCAGCACGCTTGTGTTTGGGACGCTGGTATTCATCAATGTGTGGTTCGGCGCGCCGCTTATCATGGTGAATGTCCTCTCGGCGCTGCAGACGGTTCCAAAAGATCAGTATGAGGCGGCGCAGCTGGACGGGGCATCCCCGTGGCAGTCCTTCGTGCATATCACACTGCCGCACATCCGCGTGGTGGTAGGTCTTTTGGTGGTGCTTCGGACGATCTGGGTATTTAACAACTTTGACACCATTTACTTGATCACGGGAGGAGGGCCGGCGAATCTGACGGCGACTGTCCCGATTTACGCCTACAATGTGGGGTGGGATTTAAAGCAGCTTGGAGTCAG
>CAJLGN010000089.1 GCA_905206195.1 uncultured Roseburia sp. | reverse complement strand
TTCCCTTTCTTGTAGCTCTTGATTTCCGCCGGTGCCCAGAATTGGCAACCGAAGAGGAGCGGAGATTCTGGGCATCCATTTCGAGGGACCTTATCTGGATATGGACTATAAGGGAGCGCAGCCACCCGAGGCGATCACAGCTTCTTCTGTGGAACAGTTTAAGCGCTATCAGGAGGCGGCAAAGGGGTGGATTAAGTACATTACTTTAAGCCCAGAGCATGATCCCAATTACGCGCTGACGCACTACTGCATAGGAAACGGGGTTGCAGTCAGCATGGGGCATTCCTCTGCAGGCTACGATGGAGCGATGCTTGGCATCGCAAACGGAGCGACCTGCATGACGCACGTCTACAACGGCATGACGCCGCTGCACCACAGGAATCCAGGGCTTGTTGGGGCTGCACTTCGCGTCTCGGATATTTACGGTGAGATCATTGCGGACGGTCAGCACTCCCATCCGGCTGCACTGCAAATCTTTTTTGCGGCAAAGGGAAAGGATCATGCGATCACAGTCACGGACTCTCTGCGGGCGAAGCACTGTCCTCCGGGCGGCAATTATCAGCTCGGCGGGCATGACATTGAGATCGGAGAGGATGGACTGGCGCGCTTAAAGGGCACAACCACCATCGCGGGGAGCACGCTGCGGATGAATGAGGGGCTTCGCATTCTCATAGAGGTGGCGGGAGTGCCGGTGGAGGCGGCAATCAACTCCTGTACGATCAATCCGGCGCGCTGCATTGGCGTGGGGCATAGAAAGGGCAGAATCTGTGCGGGATACGATGCAGATCTGGTCGTGTTGGAAGCAGACTATGCGGTGGCGCAGACTTATTGTAGAGGAAAAGCATTCCGCTGAGTTTTTCTGTAGGCTCTCTCGGGGAACAAGACAAAAAATTGGGACTTCCTATTTGTAGGAAAGTATTGTATAATACGCATATTGTAAATTCGTTTTGTCAATTCAGACACGATTCCCAAAATGACTGTGAGAGTATATGGATGAATAAGGAGCTAGTGGATGAGAGAAAAGTATGAAAGTTTGTCGGCAGTTGTCCTAAAGGACCTTGCGCGAGCGAGAGGACTTAAGAATATTTCCAACATGAAAAAGAGCGATCTCGTGGAGTTGATGCTGGGGGAGGATGAGCGTCAGGCGAAGGAGAAAAAGGAGAAGGGGGAGTCGCGCGCTGAAGCACGCTGTGAGCGCGTGTCAAGAGATGGCACACAGACGCGCGACTCCGCGCCTCCAGCGCGAGAGAATACATCTGTGCGTGATGCCACATCGATGAGAGAGTGCGGATCGCGAGAGAGTACTCCAGCGCGCGATTCTGTGGTGCCGGATGACACGCTGATGAATCTTGACAGCGGTATCGCGGCAAACGGAATTCTGGAGGTCATGCCGGACGGCTACGGTTTTATCCGCTGTGAGAATTATATGCCGGGGGAGAACGATGTCTATGTGTCCCCATCGCAGATTAGGAAGTTTAATCTGAAGACTGGTGATATTGTGAGTGGAAACACCAGAGTAAAGACACAGCAGGAGAAGTTCTCGGCACTTTTGTATGTGACATCAGTCAACGGTTATCACCCGGGGATCGCACAGAAGCGGAAGAATTTTGAGGATCTCACACCGATCTTTCCAAACCGCAGAATTCGGATGGAGCGTTCTGGAAGCAGTGTGGCGATGCGCATTGTCGATCTGGTATCTCCAATCGGGAAGGGACAGCGAGGTATGATCGTATCTCAGCCGAAAGCTGGCAAGACGACCCTGCTCAAGGAGATTGCGCGTTCTGTCACTGAGGGCAATCCAAAGATGCACCTGATTATTCTACTGATTGACGAGCGCCCGGAGGAAGTGACGGATATCAAGGAGGCGATCCAGGGGGACAATGTCGAGGTGATTTATTCCACGTTCGACGAGCTTCCGGAGCATCACAGGCGCGTGTCGGAGATGGTTATCGAGCGCGCAAAGCGTCTGGTAGAACACGGCAAGGACGTCATGATTTTGCTTGACAGTATCACGAGGCTGGCGCGGGCGTACAACCTGACAGTTCCGCCGAGTGGACGCACACTCTCCGGAGGTCTTGATCCGGCGGCTCTCCATATGCCAAAGCGTTTTTTTGGTGCTGCACGCAATATGCGTGAGGGCGGAAGTCTCACGATTTTGGCGACGGCGCTGGTGGATACCGGAAGCAAGATGGACGATGTCGTGTTTGAGGAATTTAAGGGGACGGGCAATATGGAGCTGGTGCTTGATCGCAGACTCTCCGAGAAGCGCGTGTTCCCTGCAATCGATATTGTGAGATCGGGTACAAGGCGCGAGGATCTTTTGTTTTCTGCAGAGGAGCAGGAGGCTGTGGACATCATGCGAAAGGCGATCAATGGCATGCGCATGGACGATGCGGTGGAGAATATCCTGAATATGTTCGCACGTACCAGAAACAATCAGGAATACATCGGCATGGTCAAAAAGACGAAAATAATCTAAAAACAGCTTGATTTTGTGCAGTTGCTATGCTATACTAACAACGCTGTTTATTCGGGACTATCTCTTGCCATAAGTGTCATATACGGATCGGGTATACGGGCACAAAGAGATCAGGAACAGGCGAAACCATAATAACGATAAGAATATAAAGAGGTGAAAATCATGAGAGAAGGAATCCATCCAGATTACCATCAGGCAAATGTTACATGCAACTGTGGCAATACATTTGTTACAGGCTCCACGAAGGAGGGCATCCACGTTGAGATCTGTTCCAAATGCCATCCATTCTACACAGGACAGCAGAAATCTGCCAGAGCAGACGGACGTATTGATAAGTTTAATAAGAAGTATGGTATGCAGAAGTAGAATGACAAATTGGTACATGGTACAGGTAAGTTAAGAGTGTTTACAGATAAGGTTGAGGTTTTTTAATCTCAGCCTTTTTTCACATAATAGCATTTGGACAGATACAGGCGGGAAGAGATATGAGATATTCAGGAATCGGTGGCCAGGCAGTCCTGGAAGGCGTCATGATGAAGAACCAGGAGAAGTACGCTGTGGCGGTGCGCAAGCCCGATCAGGAGATTGTGGTTGAGATCTCTGAGTACAACGGGCTTATTCAAAATAAGAAGATCAGAAACATGCCGATTTTACGCGGCGTGTTCAGTTTTATAGAATCCCTGGCTTTGGGGATGCAAATCCTCACATTTTCCGCGTCTTTTTTTGAGGACGAGGAGGAGGCTAAGAAGAGCGCGGTGGCAAAAGAGCGCAGAGCACAGAACCAGGCGAAGAAGGCAGGGAGAGCTCGAACGGAGGGGGAAGCCGCGCGGCAGGAAAAATGGGAGAAGAAAAAAGAGAATTTTAGGATGTGGGCCACAGTCGCACTTTCGATTGTGCTTGCGGTCACAATTTTTATGGTACTGCCGTATTACATATCCGTTTTCCTTCAGCGATTCATTCCATCGCAGGCAGTGATCACCCTGTTGGAGGGGGTGATCCGCCTCACGATTTTTGTGGGATATGTGGCGGCGATCTCTCTGATGCCGGACATCCGGCGGGTATATATGTACCACGGCGCGGAGCACAAGTGTATCAACTGTATCGAGCATGGGATGGAGCTTAACATTGAGAATGTGAGAAGCAGTTCTAAGCAGCATAAGCGCTGTGGAACCAGCTTTTTGTTGATTGTCATGCTCATCAGCATTGTCTTTTTTATGTTTATCCGCGTGGACAGCGGAATTTTGAGACTTTTGTTCCGGATTTTATTGATTCCGGTGATTGCGGGAGTCTCCTATGAATTTATCCGGGTAGCCGGACGCAGTGACAGCGCTCTTGTCAATTTTCTCAGCAGACCGGGGATGTGGATGCAGAATCTGACGACAAAGGAGCCGGATGACGCCATGATTGAGGTGGGAATTGCCTCCGTGGAGGCCGTATTCGACTGGCGATCCTATGTGGCTGAGATGAGATCACAATAAGGTAGGGAATTTTATGACATATCGGGAAGCAATCAATCTCGGCGAGAAGATTCTGGCCGAGTCAGATATTGTGGAAGCCAGGACAGATGCGTGGCTTTTGCTGGAGATGGTCTGCAGGATAGACAGAAGCTTCTACTATTTGCATATGGAAGAAGATGTGCCGCAGGAGCAGGTGAGTGAGTACGAGATTGCGCTGAAAAAAAGGGCAGAGCATGTCCCGCTGCAATATATTATCGGTGAGACAGAATTTATGGGGCTGAAGTTCAAGGTCAATTCCAGCGTGCTGATTCCGCGCCAGGATACGGAAACAGTGGTGGAGGAGGCCCTGAAGGTGGTGAGGCCGGGAATGCGTGTGCTCGATCTTTGTACCGGCTCAGGATGTATTATTGTGAGTGTTTTGCACAATGTAGCGGGAGTTGACGGATATGCCGTCGATGTCTCAAAGCAGGCACTGAAGGTGGCGAAGGAAAATGCAAAGTTGAACGAGGTATCCGTACTGTTTGAGCGGAGTAATTTGTTTGACAATGTCGTGGGCACATTCGATATCATTGTCTCGAATCCGCCCTACATCCGGACGGGGGAGATTGCGGAGCTGATGCCGGAGGTGCAGATGTTTGAGCCGGTGGAGGCGCTCGACGGCAAGGAGGATGGTCTCTATTTTTATCGGAGAATCGTTGAGGATAGCAGGGAGTATTTAAATCCCGGTGGGAGGATTTTGTTCGAGATCGGCCATGATCAGGGGGAGGCGGTATCCTCGCTTCTGCGGGAGGCAGGTTTTGAGGATGTGCGTGTCATCCAAGATTTGGCTCACAAGGACAGGGTTGTCACAGGGATGTTGTAGCTGGGGAAGCTTTTGTGTGGAAAAGATTCGTGTGAGTGAGCGGGGATTGCGGTGAGTGGGAAGCCCGGATAGAGAAAGGATGTTTTTATGTTTGACAGATTAGAGGATTTACTGATTCGTTTTGAAGAGCTTATGAGCGAGCTGAGCGAGCCGGATGTAGCGAACAACCCGGAGCGCTTCCGCAAATTGATGAAGGAGCAGAGCGATCTCGCACCGCTCGTTGAGGCGTACAGAGAGTACAAGCAGTGTAAACAGAATATTGAGGATTCTCTGACGATGCTCGATGAGGAATCGGACGAGGAGATGCGTGAGCTTGCAAAGGAAGAGTTGAATGGCGCGAAGGCCAGGGTGGAGGAATTGGAGCACACACTTAAGATTCTGCTGCTGCCGAAAGATCCGAATGATGACAAGAATGTTATCGTGGAGATCCGCGCCGGTGCGGGCGGTGATGAGGCGGCGCTTTTTGCGGCGGAGATATACCGTATGTACCAGCATTATGCGGAGAGTAAAAACTGGAGGACGGAGCTGATGGAGGTGGATGAGACCGGCATTGGCGGGATGAAGAGTGTGACATTTATGATCACCGGGCAGGGTGCTTATTCCGTCATGAAATACGAGTCCGGCGTACACCGCGTACAGCGTGTTCCAGAGACCGAGTCCGGCGGGCGCATCCACACCTCGACCATCAGTGTCGCTGTGATGCCGGAAGCCGAGGAGGTGGAGGTGGAGATCGACGAGAAGGATATCCGTATTGATGTGATGCGCGCGTCCGGCAACGGTGGACAGTGTGTCAACACGACCGATTCTGCGGTGCGTCTGACTCACTATCCGACTGGAATCGTTGTGTACAGTCAGACTGAGAAGTCTCAGCTTCAGAATAAGGCGAAGGCGTTCGCTTTACTTCGCGCGAAGTTATATGATATGGAGTGCCAGAAGGCTCACGATGCGGAGGCGGAGGCGAGAAGAAGCCAGATTGGCACTGGAGATCGCTCCGAGAAGATTCGCACTTACAATTTCCCGCAGGGGCGCGTGACGGATCACCGCATCAATCTGACGCTGTACAAACTCGACAAGATCATGAACGGGGATATTCAGGAGATTATTGATGCCTGCGTGGCGGCGGACCAGGCGAAGAAACTGGCGAATATGAATGAGAATGCTTAAATATGCTTGAGTTTACTGGGGTTTCCCGTATAGAGCAGATTTTGAAAGTGAAGAGTTTGGTGATGAAAACGGTTTGAAGAGTTAAAATTCAGACCGTTTTTTCTTTTGCGCACAGTTTCGACATCCTGTGCAGCGTAGAAATTGATTTTAATGCACTGTCGATCCTATGAATTTTCTATTGATGTACGGTCGATCCTACCTGCAATTAAATGGAGGGTATCTCAGTCGGAAGTTATATTTGTGGATGTATATACGGTATGTTATAATTAGTATATAGATTGGCAAATTTGAATTTGAAAACCATAAAATTATGAGTGATTATTGCTCTCCATAGGTTATCAAT
>CAJLGN010000088.1 GCA_905206195.1 uncultured Roseburia sp. | reverse complement strand
GAGCTTGTGAACATTCCGGTGATTGCATCCGGTGGTGCCGGAAATTATGAGCATATGCTCCAGGCGGTGAAAGAGGGAAAGGCCTCCGCCGTCGCAGCCGCAAGTATCTATCATTTTACGGAGCAGACACCGAAAGAAGCCAAGGAATATTTGGGGGATCATGGAGTGCCGGTCCGGATTTTGTGATTGGAGAAAATTCATGATGAGAGATTTAATACAGGCGGAGGGAGAGATTTCTTTCTTGCAGCTGCTGGTGGATGAAACGATTTGCGCAGGAAGCGTGAGGATCCCAAAAGATCTAATAAAAAAAGCGGGAGGGGTGAACCCCTGTCTAAAAGCGGGGAGAAAATATGAGTTACTTCTACGCATTGCGCAAGCTGAGCCGATATCTTTTGTGGAACGGCAGCAGGAAAATAAAATAAGTGCAGAAGACTATGTTGTGCTTGAGGAAGATTCAGAAGAAATAAAACAAGAAGATGGCTGGAAGACAGACTGTTATGTGGCTGCAAAATACAGTGGGCAGTTGAAGGAATCTGGATATTTTGATGTCGTGATAGAGGCGATTCTTGGTGAGGCTATGAAACGTGGGCGCTCTCAAGAAACGATAGAATATCTGGAGTCAATGCTGAGTCGCAAAGATACGTTTTTTAGAATTGATGATATGACAAAGCCGATTCTGATATACAAGGGAGATGATATCTGCCATAATGTGCTGACTGTTTTTGCAGAGCAATTTGGGGAGGCTTTGGAGCGTGCTGGAAGGCAGGTGATTTATTTTGATGTGAGCAAAGAAGCCCTTGGGAATGTAACTCGTTATATGTATCGAAGATTCTGCGCTATTATAGGGGTACAGTCGTATATGTTTACGATAAAAACTGGTGATGAAAATGATTATTTGCATGAGTATATTTATGGACCCCGATATAACTTCATGTTTGATCATCCCATTTGGCTCAAGGACTATTTTGCACATAGGTTGGAGGACTTTCATGTACTGACTCATGATGCCAATTATGTTAGGTTTGTACATCGCCATTTTTGTAAGGATGCGGTGTTATTTCCGCCAGCGGGAATCGAGCTACAGATGCCAGAAGAATCTGAACGGAAATATGATCTGACTTTTGTTGGGACATACAATGACTATTGGAGTCAGGTTCCGGTTATCCACAAAATGGAACGAAAAAAACGATTTTTTGCTAATCATCTTTTGAGGGTGATGCGTCAGAATACCAATTTGACATCGGAGGAGGCGTTTGAACGCGTGGTCGTCGAGCGGGGCTGGAAATTATCTGAGAGTGAGTATTTAGATCTATTTTATGACATGAGGGGAGTATTCTATTGTGTCATACATTACTACAGAGATAAGGTGCTCAGGTCGATTTTGGATGGGGGAGTGCGGGTGGATGTATTTGGGGATGGCTGGAGACACAGCCGTCTTCGTGGTTGTCCAAATTTAATCTGCCATCCAGATATCACAGTGGAGGAGAGCCTTGAGGTATGGGGGCAATCTAAGTTGTCGCTAAATATTATGTCGTGGCATAAGGCCGGATTTACAGAGCGCATGGCAAATATCATGCTGGCGGGAGCAGTGTTAGTCACAGATTATACATCATATTTGGATGGAAAATATGATGCGAGGGACATGCTGATATTTCAACTTCAGGAGCGCCACAAGTTACCGCAGCAGATCAAGAATCTGTTGGAAAATACGCCTTTGCGTCAGTCTATAGCGGAGAGTGGAAGAATAAAGACAAGGCAGGCGCATACATGGGATAGACGGGCTCAAGAGTTTTTTCAAGTTTTACAGAGGAGGTAGAATACTTTATAGAGATTATTTCCACCACTGGAAAGGAATATAGTTGAAGTGAAAAATTTGGAAATATATAATTGTGTTAAAAAGTAAGGAGATTATGCCGATATAATAAACGATACAATGAAAAGAAAGGAATGCCAGGAGGCAGGCCACAGGGTGGCTGGGTACGATCATGGACGATAGAAGAAAAGAGCAGGTAGAAGCGCTGGAAGTATTGGTTGAATTTAATGAGCGACTGACAAAAAATATGGGCATCATTGCAAAAGAACTATCGGGGGTTCGCATGGATGATACGGATAATTTTTTGAAGGCCATCGTGGATGCAATAAATTGGGAGATTCAAGTAGTAAATGGAACAATGGAGATATTAAATGAAGGAAAAGAGCGAGTAGACAAGGAGAAATTTAATCAGAGTATCGTTGCACTCAGCAATGCGATTGCGGGAAAAGATGATGCGAAGATGGCGGAGGAATTTAAAAAAGTACTTCCGGTCTTTGAGCAGCTGGGGGTTGCAGCTAAGGAAGTAATTCAATAGTGTACATGGGTGGGAACCAGCTTCTGAGAATTCGGAAGCTGGTTTCTTGGCATGAAAAATCAGAGGAGTGACTTTCATGGAACGAAATGCAGAGCTAGAGCTACGCGAAGCTACGATGGAGGATGTTAATTTTTTGTATGAGCTACGCAATGACGATGCGGTGCGGAAGAATTCATTTCATACGGAAAGAATACTGTATGAGGAGCATGTGAGTTGGTTGGGTCAGAAGCTCGTGGATGCAGATGTACAGATTTTTGTCTTGATACGGGGAGAGAAGAGAATCGGGCAGGTGCGTGTGGATGCAGCGAAAAATCAAAGAGAGATATCCTATGCACTCTGCGAGGAAGCCAGAGGAAAAGGATATGCAAAATGGATGCTTGGAAGTGTGGAGAGTAAAATCAGAAGCAATCGGTGTCTGGAAGAAGCGGATATTGTGTTGATAGGCGAGGTAAAGCGAGAAAATATTGCGTCGAAAAAGATTTTCCGCTTTTTGGATTATGAGGAGGAAGAGACGGAATTTGGATTCCGATATAGTAAAACTTTGTAGTAGGTTGTTTAAAGGAGGCCATATTTATGGAGAGAAAAATATTATTGAACCCAGGACCAGCAACCACTACGGACGCGGTAAAGTATGCGCAGATCGTGCCCGATATCTGCCCGAGGGAGAAAGAATTTGTGGCCTTGATGAAACAGATTCGCAGGGACTTGGTGACCATCGTGCATGGGAGTGAAGCATATACATCGGTTCTGTTTTGCGGGTCAGGAACGCTCTGTATGGATGTATGCCTGAATTCACTGCTTCCGGAGAACAGGAAGATACTGGTTGTGAACAACGGGGCATACAGCGAAAGGGCGGCAGAGATTTGCGAGTATTACGGACTCCCATTCATCAATCTACAATTTCCGGTCAACGAACTACCTTCGCTTGCAAAGATTAGGCAGACGCTGGAGGAAAACCCAGATATCGCGGTCGTATATGCTACGCATAATGAGACTGGAACCGGAATTTTAAATCCGATACGGGAGATCGGAGCATTGGCACATGAATATGATGCGGTGTTTGTGGTGGATACTACATCCACTTATGCTATGCGCCCGATTTGTATCGAGGAGGAAAACATTGATTTTTGCATGGCATCCGCGCAGAAAGGGCTGATGGCAATGACAGGGATATCTTTTGTGGTGGGACGCAAGAGTTTGATCGAGCAGTCAGCAGAATATCCAAGGCGATCTTATTACTGCAACCTGCATTTACAATACCAATATTTTGAAGAATATGGGGAGATGCATTTTACACCTCCGGTGCAGACGCTATATGCCATGAGACAGGCGATAAAAGAATATTTTGAGGAGGGCGAGGCGGAGAAGTGGAGAAGACATACTAGAGTCTGTGAGGCGCTTCGCGGCGGAGTGGAGGAACTGGGCTTTCGGGAGGTGATCCGCAGAGAGTGGCAGTCTGGCTTAGTTGTTACAGTCCGATATCCCAATGATACGAACTGGGATTTTGAGAAGCTCCACGATTATTGTTATGACAGAGGATTTACGATATATCCTGGGAAAGTGGCGGGGGCGGACACATTCCGTCTATGTGCGCTCGGGGCGATCGATCAGAGCGATATCGAGGAATTTATAAGCGTGTTGAAGAGTGCCTTATGCGAAATGCGGGTGGAAATTCCCGTGCGGTATGCAGAGTGAGGAGCGCGGGATGAAAAAGGAGATTGGCATATTGCTGGCTGCCGGACAGGGAGTGCGTATGCGCCCACTGACGGATAGAGTCCCGAAGCCGCTGGTTAAGGTGCAGGAGCTTCCTCTGATCGAGACCGTAATAAGGGCATTGCAAAAGAGAGGTGTATCCAAGATCTATGTGGTGGTGGGATATAAAAAAGAGCAGTTCTCATATCTGTGCGGGAAATACGAGAACCTGGAGTTGATTGAGAATGCGGAATATTCGCATAAAAATAATATTTCTTCGCTGCACGCGGTGGGAGATATTTTGGGAAGTGCAGATTGCTTTATTTGTGAGGCGGATCTATATGTGGATGACGAGTCGGTATTCGACCGGGAGTATGGGAGATCCTGTTATTTTGGCAAGATGGTGGAGGGGCATTCGGATGACTGGGTGTTTGATATTGAGGATCACCGCATCACTGACATCCACAAGAGCGGAGTAGACCGCTACAATATGGTCGGATTGTCTTATTGGAAGAAGGAGGACGCTCTGCGGATCAAGGAGCGCATAGAAAAGGAGTATATGCACCCGGGGCATGGGCAGCTTTTTTGGGATGAGGCGGTGGATATGGAGCTCAATCGGATCGATGCGACCGTTTTGGAGATATCTCCGGAAAGTGTTGTGGAAGTGGATACGATAGAGGAGCTGGAACAACTGAAAGAGGAGCTAAGGGTGAAATATATGGAAGAAAAAAATGAATGGAAGCAGCTGTGGACAAAGCGCTCTGCAGAGTTGGATAAAGCTTCGGGGAGTGACAAGGAGATTTTTTTGGAATTGAAGAGGAGCAATGGATTTGCTGTTGTGGGAGACGGCATGACTTATGAAGCGCTCATGTATCAGTACCAACAGACAAAGGCGTGTTTGTTCCCAGCGGAGTTGGCGGGCAAGCTGGCGGGGAGCAGAAGTGTCTTTGAGGTTGGGTGCGGGAGCGGTGCCAACCTGTTTCTGTTTGAGCGGGATGGACTACAGTGTGGTGGACTTGATTACTCCCAGGGGCTTGTGGGGAGTGCCAAAAAGGTACTGCAGACAACAGATATTCTGTGTGAGGAAGCGATTCATCTGGCGGTGGAGCCGAAGTATGATGCGGTGCTTTCTAATAGCGTGTTTTCCTATTTTCCGGGAGAAGAATATGCATATGAAGTTCTGGAGCGGATGTACCGGAAAAGTCGCTATTCAATTGGAATTATTGATATTCATGATCAGGAAAAGGAGGAGGCGTTTACGGCATACCGAAAGCACACGATCGCAGATTATGAGGAGCGTTATCGGAATCTTCCGAAATTATTTTACAAAAAAGCGTTTTTTGAAGAATTTGCGCGTGCACATAAGTTGAAGATTCGATTTACTGCCTCGGATATCGAGGGTTACTGGAATAATGAGTTCGTGTTCAACTGTTTTATGTACCGATGAATTGGGAGGAAGAGGGGAATGCAGGTAACGGAATTTATAAGAGAAATCAAGCGGCTGGGGATTGCGATGATTACAGGTATCCCGGACTCTGCATTGAAGCCCTTTTGTGATTATATCAATGCAGCGGGTGGAACAGAATTTTGCCATTATGTGCCCGCCAACGAAGGGGCAGCAGTGGGGATCGCAATCGGCAGTTATCTCGCTACAGGAAATCCGGTGTGTGTCTATGCGCAGAACAGCGGGCTTGGAAATATGGTAAATCCGATCACTTCACTGGCGAACGGGGCGGTGTACGGGATTCCCATGCTCCTCGTCATCGGATGGAGAGGTGAACCGGGGACCAAAGATGAGCCACAGCATAAGTTTATGGGGCATATTACGGAGGAGTTACTGGCGGCTCTGGAGATCGAGCGCGCGGTGTTGGGGCGGGAACTCTCGGTGGATGCAATCGCGGATGCGTTTGGGAGAGCGGCTGGGGCGCTGCAGAAAAGTCGGCAGTTTGCATTTGTAATCAAGCGGGATTTCTTTGAATCCGGGCAAAAGAATATATACAAAAATAAGTATTCGATGGTGCGCGAGGATGCAATCTGTCAGATCGTGTCGAGTATCGGAGCAGAGGATGTGATTGTCTCGACCACCGGGAAAATATCGCGTGAGGTATATGAACAGAGTGAGCGTATAAACGGGCAGCACGGGCAGGACTTTTTGACGGTGGGCGGGATGGGCTATGCTTCCATGATCGCTTTTGGGATTGCCAAGGAGCGACCGAATAAGAGGGTGTACTGCCTGGACGGCGACGGCGCGGCACTCATGCACAT
>CAJLGN010000087.1 GCA_905206195.1 uncultured Roseburia sp. | reverse complement strand
GGACGATTTGGATTATGTGTACATCTGCGAGAACAACACGATTTATGGAACCAAGTTCAAGGAACTGCCAAACACCAAAGGGCACACGCTGGTGGCGGACGTCTCCTCCTGTTTTTTATCCGAGCCTGTGGATGTGAGTAAATACGGTGTCATATACGGCGGTGTGCAGAAAAATATCGGACCGGCGGGCGTAGTCATCGTGATTATCCGCGAGGATCTGATCACCGAGGACACACTTCCCGGCACGCCGACCATGTTAAAATATAAGATTCACGCGGACAACGACTCCATGTACAACACACCGCCTTGCTACGGCATCTATATCTGCGGAAAAGTATTCAAATGGCTGAAGAAAATGGGCGGCCTTTCCGCGATGAAGGAGCACAATGAGGCGAAGGCAAAAATTCTCTATGATTTTCTCGATCAGAGCAAAATGTTCCGTGGAACCGTTGTGCCAAAGGATCGTTCGCTGATGAATGTGCCGTTTGTGACGGGGGAAGAGGCGCTGGACGCAAAATTTGTGAAGGAGGCGGCTGCGGCGGGGTTTGTGAATCTGAAGGGGCACCGCAGTGTGGGCGGTATGCGCGCTTCCATTTACAACGCAATGCCTGTGGAGGGCGTGGAAAAGCTGGTTGCATTTATGAAGAAGTTTGAGGAGGAGAATCCCTGATGTATCGTTATCATTGCTTGAATCCAATTGCAGGTGTCGGCCTGGAGCTGTTTTCGGAGACGTATCAGAAAGTGGAGCAGATGGAAGAGGCGGACGCCGTGCTCGTGCGGAGCGCTGCCATGCATGACCTGAATCTGCCGGACTCCATCGCCGCGGTAGCGAGAGCGGGAGCCGGAGTCAACAACATTCCGCTCGATCAGTGTGCAGAAAAGGGAATCGTCGTATTTAACACGCCGGGGGCCAATGCCAACGGTGTGAAGGAGCTGGTTTTTGCAGGAATGCTCTACGCCTCCCGCGATATCGTGGGCGGTATCCAGTGGTGTACCGGGAATCAGAACGATGAAAATATCGCAAAAACTGCGGAGAAGCAGAAGAAGAATTTTGCGGGGACAGAGATTGCCGGAAAAAAATTGGGCGTCATTGGACTTGGAGCCATCGGCGTGCTCGTGGCAAACGCGGCGACCCACATGGGGATGGACGTGTACGGCTATGATCCATACATTTCTGTCAATGCTGCCTGGAACCTGTCGCGGAGTGTGAAGCATATCAGCAATGTGGAGGATATTTACCGCGCGTGTGACTACATCACGATCCATGTGCCACTTCTTGACTCCACTAAGAAGATGATCGGAACAGATGCCATCGCGCTCATGAAGCCGACCGTGATCGTGCTGAATTTCTCGAGAGATCTCCTGGTGGATGAGGAGGCCATGGTGGATGCGCTTGCGGCTGGAAAGGTCAAGGCCTATGTGTCTGATTTCCCGAATCCGACCACAGTCGGGGCGAAGGGATGCATTGTGACGCCGCATCTGGGCGCTTCCACGGCGGAGTCCGAGGACAACTGCGCGATCATGGCAGTCCGCGAGGTGCGGGATTATCTGGAGAACGGCAATATTGTACATTCCGTCAATTTCCCGGATTGCAGCATGGGGGCGTGCATGACGGCCGGGAGAATCGGTGTGCTTCACCGCAATGCGAGCGGTATGTTAAGCCGTTTCACCACGATTTTGGGAGACGCAGGCATAAACATCGACGGGATGGCAAACAAGTCAAAGGGAGATTACGCGTACGCGCTGATCGATGTGGACACGAGCGTGACCGAGGAGGTGCTTGAGAAGCTCGGCGAAGTGGATGGCGTATTAAAGGTCCGGAAAGTGAAATAATAAGAGGGAGCAAAGTTACAGAGATGGCAGATATCAGACCATTTATAGGCATCAGGCCGGAAAAAGGGAAGGCGGCGCATGTGGCTGCCCTCCCTTATGATGTTTATAACAGAAAAGAGGCGACGGAGGTCGCGGAGAAGAATCCGGAATCTTTTTTAAAGATCGACCGGGCGGAGACGCAGTTTCCGCTCTCGGTGGACATGTATGACGACAGGGTATATAAACGCGCGCACGACACGCTTTGGGAGCTGGTGGACGGCGGGACTTTTATCCGGGAGGACAAAAAGTGCTACTACGTCTATGAGCTGACGATGGCTGGCAGGGTGCAGACTGGCATCGTGGCGGTGTCCGCCATCGATGATTATCTCGGCAACGTGATAAAAAAGCACGAGAACACCAGGGCTGAGAAGGAGGAGGATCGCATCCGGCACGTGGATGTCTGCAATGCACAGACGGGGCCTATTTTTCTGGCATACCGCTCCAACGCGGCCATCAATGCGGCGGTGGCGAGGGCGAAGGAGCAGGGAGCGGAATACGATTTCTTGTCGGATGACGGCATCCGTCACCGCGTCTTTGTGATCCGCGACGAAGACTCCATCGCGCAGATTCGGGAGGCTTTCACGGCCATCGACCAAATCTATATTGCGGACGGTCACCACAGAGCTGCGTCCGCCGTGAAGGTTGGGCAAAAACGCAGGGCAGAGCACCCGGGATACACGGGCGAGGAGGCGTTCAACTATTTTCTCTCGGTGCTGTTCCCGGACGATCAGCTGATGATTATGGACTATAATCGTGTTGTACGGGATTTGAACGGATATTCATTTCAGGGTTTTTGCCGTGAAGTCCGGGAGCGATTTGACGTCACGGAGATCACGGGAAGCGCGGACATACGGCCGCAGCGCAGAGGTGAATTTTCTATGTATATGGAGGGCCGCTGGTTCTGCTGTCGCATCCGAGAGGAGGATCGCGATAAAACGAATCCTGCCTTTGATCTGGATGTGTCGATTTTGCAGGGGCGGCTTTTGAACCCGGTGCTGGGCATCGGTGACCCGAAGACCGACGGGCGCATTGACTTTGTGGGTGGCATCCGGGGAATGGAGGAGTTGGTGCGCCGGTGCGAAGAGGATTGTGCCGTGGCGTTTGCCATGTATCCGACCTCGATTGAGGAACTGTTTGCTGTGGCGGATGCAGGGCTGTTGATGCCGCCGAAATCCACATGGTTTGAACCAAAGCTGCGCAGTGGGCTATTTATACATGAGCTGTGAAAGGGACAACGATTATGACAATAGATTTCACCAATGCAGGCATATTGCTTGCGGTTGCAACCGATGGGTTTGCGGACACGACAGAGACGGTCGAGACACTTAACAGTGCAAAGGAGAGCATTCAGGCGGTGGCGGAGAACCCGGGTCTGATCCGCACCTGGCTCGAGGGTCTGGTTCCAGATCTTTTAAATTTTGCATTTCAGGTGCTGATCGCGGCCATAATTTATATCGTCGGCGGCAGAATTATCGGGATGATTGCGAGGATGGTGCATCGCTCGATGGAGCGGACGGGGGCGGATGAGGGGGTGCGGCAGTTTGTGGTTCCCCTGATCAAGTACTCGCTCTATGTGATCCTGATTTTTATTATTATGGGACTTTTCGGCATCGCTACCACCTCGGCCGTCGCGGTGCTCGGATCTGCCGGAGTTGCGGTTGGTCTGGCACTGCAGGGAAGTCTCTCGAATCTCGCGGGTGGCGTTTTGATCCTTCTCTTAAAGCCGTTTCGGGTGGGCGACTATATCATCGAGGATGCAAACAAGAACGAGGGGATGGTGTCGGAGGTATCCATTTTTTACACCAAGCTTTTGACGGCGGACAACAAGCTCATCGTCATCCCAAACGGTATGCTCTCAAACACCAGCCTCACGAATGTTACCAATATGGACAAAAGGCGCGTGGATCTCGTGGTGGGGATCGGGTACGAGGCGGATATCCGCGCGGCGAAGGAGGCGCTCTTGGCGTTGGCGGACCTGGAACCAGCGCGCATTCCGGAGGAGAGAGCGGTGGTCTTTGTGAGCAATCTCGGCGCGTCCTCCGTGGATATCGGAATCCGGGTGTGGGTGAAGGCGGAAAATTACTGGGAGGCAAAGTGGCGCCTCACAGAAAATATCAAATATGTGCTGGACGAAAAGGGAATCTCTATCCCATACCAGCAGATTGATGTACAGATTAGACAATAATTTTAAAAAAAGATTGACAAAAAACGTGATATATGCTAATTTTGATTTGTCAAATAAAGTGGAGGCCGGATGTGCCTTGGCGAAATGGTATGATCTGTATTTTTAGGAGGGGTTAAAAGGTTATGCAGCAGGGAGTTGTAAAGTGGTTTAACGCGAAAAAGGGTTACGGTTTTATTTCAGATGAAGAGGGAAATGATGTGTTCGTCCATTTTTCTGCGCTGAACATGGATGGATTTAAGGAATTAAAGGACGGTGAGCAGGTTGCATTTGAGGTGACTGAGGGAAGTAAGGGACCTCAGGCGGCGAATGTGACGCGCATCGCTTAACTCGTATCCAATAGAGCTGTGAGAGTCGGACTGAAGAGGATGTTTGCGATTGATTCGCGGGACATCCTCTTTTTTTGAGTTCTAAAAAAACAGTTTATACTTTTGCAGAATGGGAAAAGCTGTTATAATAGAAAACAGTTTACAGAAAGGACGATAAAATTGCATGAAGTTTTCAGATTTACAGGCATATGAGCTATTGGAGGAGCGGGCGTTGTCCGACATCCATTCAACGGGATATATTTTCAGACACAAAAAAAGTGGTGCGAGAGTCACTGCGATCTTAAACGATGATGAGAATAAGGTGTTCTATATCGGTTTCCGCACGCCGCCGGAGGATTCCACAGGCGTGCCGCACATCATTGAGCACACGGTGCTCTGTGGTTCGGAGAAGTACCCGGTGAAGGATCCTTTTGTGGAGCTTGTGAAAGGCTCCTTGAACACATTTTTGAATGCCATGACATACCCGGACAAGACAGTTTACCCCGTGGCGAGCTGTAATGAGACAGATTTCCAGAATCTTATGAGTGTCTACATGGATGCGGTGCTCCACCCAAATATCTACAAATACGAGGAGATCTTTCGGCAGGAGGGGTGGCACTATGAGCTTGAGGATAAAGAGGCGCCCATCACCATAAACGGCGTGGTCTACAACGAGATGAAGGGGGCATTCTCCTCCCCGGATGACGTCATGCAGAGAGAGATTTTAAATTCTCTGTTCCCCGATACTGCCTACTGCAACGAGTCCGGGGGAAACCCGGAATGTATTCCCGATCTGACGTACGAGGCGTACCTTGATTTTCACAGAAGATATTACCACCCGTGCAATTCCTACATCTATCTTTACGGCAACCTGGATCTAGCGGAAAAGCTGCGCTGGATGGATGAGGAATATCTCGGCAAGTACGAGGAGATTGCGCTGGACTCTTCCATAAAAATGCAGACTCCGTTTGCGCGCCCGGTGGAGATCGCGAAGGAATATTCCATTGCGGCGAGTGAGACGGAGGAGGACAACACCTACCTGTCCTACAATATGGTGGTGGGGACGGTACTTGACGAGAAGCTCTACCAGGCGTTTGGCGTGCTGGATTATGCACTTTTAAGTGCGCCGGGCGCGCCGTTAAAGCAGGCACTTTTGGATGAGGGTATCGGGAAGGATATCGTGGGAGGCTATGACAACAGCACGCTGCAGCCCATCTTTTCCGTTGTGGCAAAGAATACAAATCTCTCAGAGAAAGAGCACTTTCTGGCTGTCATCCGCGATACTTTGCAGGGGCAGGTAAAGCGGGGCATCGATAAGAAGGCGCTGCTCGCAGGGATCAGCAGTCTGGAGTTCCGCTTCCGGGAGGCGGATTTTGGACAGTTTCCGAAGGGACTGTTATACGGAATCCAATGTCTGGACAGTTGGCTGTTCGACGATATGGAGCCGTTTCTGCATCTGGAGGCGCTGGACACTTACCGTTTTTTGAAGGAGCAGGTGGAGACCGATTATTTTGAACGGCTGGTGGAGAAGTATCTGCTGGATAATCCGCACGCTTCTGTTGTCACCGCGATTCCAAAGCGTGGGCTGAATGCAAAGCGGGAGGAGGAGCTTGTGAAAAAGCTCTCTGATTATAAGGCGAGCCTCTCCGACAAAGAGATTGAAAAGCTGATCACTGATACTGTGCATCTGAGAGAATATCAGGAGGAGCCGTCGCCGAAGGAGGCGCTTCTGAAGCTCCCAATGCTAAAGCGGGAGGATCTAAAGAAAAATGCCGCGTCGCTCTTTAATCACCCCGTCGAATTCGACGGGACGACGCTGGTGCACCACGAAATGTACGCGAACGGTATCGACTATCTGACACTTCTGTTCGATATCCGGGATATCGCGCTGGAGGAGCTCCCGTATGTGGGAATCCTAAAGGCTGTTCTGGGCTATGTGGACACG
>CAJLGN010000086.1 GCA_905206195.1 uncultured Roseburia sp. | reverse complement strand
CTGCTCCTTGAACAGGCGAATATTCTGGAATGTGCGGGCAATCCCAGCCCTGTTGATATCGATTGTCCGCTTTCCTGTGATATCCACACCATCCAGTGTAATCACGCCCTCGTCCGGCACATAAACGCCGGTGAGCATATTAAAGACGGTCGTCTTTCCAGCTCCATTTGGCCCGATCAGACCGTAGAGCCGCCCCTTGTCTATCTCAATGTGAAATCCGTCCACCGCACGAAGACCGCCGAAGGAGATTCCAAGATTCTTAACCTCAAGTAAACGCATCTCTATGCCGCCCCCTTTCCGGGTGCCTTTTTAAACTTCGTCACCATTCTCTGCCTCCACGCGATACACTTCGGCGCCCAGTGAAACAACATCACCAAAATCAACACGATCGAGTAGATGAGCATACGGTAGTCCTTGACGCCGCGCAACACTTCCGGCAACAGTGTCAGGAGAGCTGCTGCGATAATGGAGCCGCGGAAGCTCCCCATTCCACCGAGCACCACAAACACAAGAATCATAATCGACATATTGTAGCCAAAATTCGCCGGAGTCGCAGTGACCGTCGAGAGATTGTGCGCATAGAGCACACCCCCCGCACCAGCGATCGCCGCCGAGATGGAAAATGCCATCAGCTTAAATCTGGTGATATTGATTCCCACGGACTCCGCCGCAATGCGGTTGTCACGGATTGCCATGATCGCTCTTCCGCTCCTCGAATTGACCAGATTATACACGACAAACAGTGCGAGCAACACAAGAATAATCCCTGCGGTAAAGCTGGCAAGATGCGGGATCTTTGTGATTCCTTTCGCCCCGTTTATCAGCCAAGTACCGTCCTCCGTCAGTTTGATCGCACTGGCGTCGGAGATAGAAAAATGAAACCCATCCACGTCCTTTGCGATATAGAGCACATTGACAACATTTTTGATAATCTCCCCGAATGCCAGCGTGACGATCGCGAGGTAGTCCCCACGCAGACGCAGCACCGGAATTCCTATCAGAAACCCAAAGAATGCCGCGCCGATTGTTCCGACACAGAGTGCGATGACAAACAGCACAACCCCGTTTGTTATCACACCCTCCAAAAGCTTCGTGCAAAGCGCGCCGAGAAAGGCGCCCACACACATAAACCCGGCATGTCCTATGCTGAGCTCGCCCAGATATCCCACGCACAGATTCAGCCCGATCGCCACGAGGGAATAGATGCACATCGGCACAAGGAGCCCCTGCATCAGCGATGATACCGCCCCCCCTGCAATCAGAATCTGCACCGCGATGTAGAACACAATCACCATTGCAAATGTAACCAGTTGATTCATGGTTTTTTTCTTTATTGATCTTATATTTATTCTCGCCATAACATTCTTCCTTCCGTGATCAGACTTTCTCGTGCATCTTCTTGCCGAGGATTCCCGTCGGCTTGACCAAGAGCACAATAATCAACACCGCAAACACAATCGCATCCGACAACTGGGAAGATATATAAGCGCGCCCAAGAATCTCGATGACTCCCAGAAGGATTCCGCCGACGAACGCCCCGGGAATCGATCCGATCCCGCCGAACACCGCGGCCGTAAACGCCTTGATTCCTGGCATGGAACCAGTGTAGGGCGTCAGTGTCGGATACGCCGAGCAAAACAGCACCCCCGCAATCGCCGCAAGCCCTGAGCCGATGGCGAAGGTCAGAGAAATTGTCGCATTGACATTGACTCCCATGAGCTGGGCTGCATCCTTATCCTCGGACACCGCGAGCATCGCCTGTCCCGCTTTTGTCCTCTTGATAAACACCATCAGCGCGACCATAATGACAATGCAGGTTGCAACCGTCACGATTGTCGTGCCCGAGACTGTAGGAGCCCCGCCCGCAAGCTTTATGGCGGGAAGCGTCACAACGGAGCTAAAAGACTTTGTGTCCGCCCCAAACAAAAGGAGCGCCCCGTTCTGTAAAAAATAACTCACACCGATGGCCGTGATCAAAACTGCCAGCGGTGTCGCTCTCCTCAACGGCTTATAGGCAATTTTTTCGATGACGATACCCAAAACTGTGCACACAATCATCGAGAAAAGTACCGCGGCAAACGGATTCCAGCCCTGCCCGCTCATCGTCAAAAACACCACGTAGCATCCGACCATAATGACATCCCCGTGGGCAAAATTCAACATCTTTGCAATTCCATATACCATGGTGTACCCCAGCGCGATAATCGCATATACAGCTCCGAGACCAATCCCATTGATCAGGTAGGTTAAGAAATCCATAACATCACCTCTGTCTTTCATTGTTTAACACGTTAAAACGTCAATAATCTCCATCATTATACCATGCATAATGCGAATGCACAATATAAATGCAGAGTAAAAAAGAGCTGGCGCAGGTGCCAAACTGTCACCGTCGCGCCAACCCTTTTATCGGCTGTCTCCGCCGCATTTCTTATCGTATTTTATTACATTCCCACGTACTTGCCATCCTGGATAACCACTGCCTTCGGGTCCTTATTGACCTCGCCGGTCTCCTTCCATGTCATTCCCTCGCTGGTCAGACCGTCCACCTTGATGGTTGTCATCGCACCGCTTAATGCCGCACACAGATCCTGCACGCTCATATCCGGCGTCGCTCCAGACTCCTCGATCGCTGCCTTGATGATGTAGATTGCATCGTAGGCATTTGCCGCGAACTGATTTGGAACCTCGCCGTAGGCCTCCTGGTACTTCTTCACAAATGCCTGTGTCGCCGCATCCTCTGCATCCGCCGCAAACGGTGTCAAGAGCATGACACCCTCCGCCAAAGCAGTGTCAAAATTCTCCACGCCGAGAATACCGTCCAACCCGTCACATCCAAAAAATTTAAAATCCATGCCCTGCGCCTGATTCAAGATAATGGAAGCCTCTCCGTAATAGATCGGCAGGAAAATAAGCTCTGCGCCTGCACTCTGCGCACTCTGCAATTGTGTGGAGAAATCCGTCTTGGAATCCGCGGTAAACGCTTCCACCGCAACTACCTCAAGCCCCTGGCGCTCCGCCTCCTCCACAAAGTTCGCCTCAATGCCGGAAGAATATACATCGGAGCTGTCATAAATGACCGCCACCTTCTTTGCGAGCTGATTCTCCGCAATATATCTGGCAGATGCAGTTCCCTGATTCGGGTCGGTAAAGCACACTTGAAAAACGTTTGTATTGTCGATCACGTCCGTGGAGGATGCGGATGGTGTCAGCTGGAACATTCCATCTGCCCCGGTCTTCTCCACAACTGCCACACAAGGATTCGTGGTGACAGTTCCCATCAGAAGCTGCATTCCCCAGTCCTTCAATGAATTATATGCGTTGACCGACTTCTCCGTGTCGTGCTGGTCGTCCTCAAACTTGTACTCGATCGGGTATCCACCCACGCCCCCTGCGGCATTGATCTCATCCACCGCGATCTGCGCCGCGTTCATAACCGCCTTGCCGTAAATTGCAGCCCCGCCCGTGGTCGGCCCGATACTTCCAATCTTAAATGCAGCCGCGCCTCCCCCTTCTGCGGAAGCTGTCCCGCCGGATGTACCCGCCCCGCTGCTCCCCGTGTTCGAGCCACAGCCCGCCATCATACTGGCAGTCAGCGCCAATGTCAATAATACACTCAATCCTCTCTTCATAAACATCCCCTCCTGAAATCTTTTTGAAATCATAGCAAATTCCCAATCTTTTCTCAATATTCAGAATACACCAAATTCCAAATCTATTTTAACCTATAATTATGCAAATTGTCCTTCTTGATACCTTCTAGTTATATTAAGTATTCCAAACTGTCATATCTGTCTCATTCTGCCGCATATCCATCGATCAGAGCCTGCAGTCTCGTCTCCACGCCCAGTCTGCCACAGCGCTCTAAAAAGCCTGCCATAAAGGCATCGTTGAAGTAAGAGAGTACATACACATTCCGCTGCTCATTCTCCATTTCCCCCAAAGCCTCCCGGTTTCCGTGCAAAACATAATACGCCAGCGCGAGGAAGTCCGGCTCCTGCCAACCTGCGGCATCATCCAGTACCGCCTTGATATTCTCCAACTCGCTGCGGAGCATGATCGAGGCAAAAGCCCTCCCCGCCTCCGTCTTGGCATCCTTGGCATTCTCCGCATACTGCTCAACCATCTGCTTTAAGCTTTGGATCGTCGACTGGTAATCCAGATCGTCCTCGCGGATGGAACAGTCGTGATACACGCTCTCCAAGTCTACAACCAGCGCATCAAGACTTGTCCGCACCTCATCCACCGGACTTTCCGCCATGCACTCCAAGAGCTTCACGATAGACTCCCTGCCCCGACTTAAGTGCGTCCTGGCCTTAGCGTAATCCATCCGCAGCGTTCTTCCAAGTTGCAGCACCTCCTGCAACTCCTTTAAATCATTGCCCGTCTGCGGCTTATCACCCCCCGCACTGAGCATTTCCTTTCTCAGCTCCTTCAGATCATACTTCAGTTTCTTCGCTCTCCTCCGGGCTGCCGCTCTCTCGTCAAAATTCATCCCCTTACCTCCTTACAGATGACGCAGGAAAAAGAACCAAATGACAAACAGAAAGCATCCCAGCACAAACAGAAGTGCCGGAATAAAAACAATCAGCGCCGCAATGATCATTGCCGGAGGATCCTTTTTTTCCAGCTCCACATCCTCCATCCTCTTCTCAAATTCCTCTTCTGCTTTCTCCACATCCACAACGCGCTTTACTTTTTTGTCAAACAGCATTCGGCGCCCTCCTCTTTCCCTCTCACTCTTTTCATTCTCTCACATTTTTTCAGAATCGAAAAGAGAGCATGCCCAAAAAGAAGAAACTCTTCCTCGGGCATGCCCTTTTCTCTATTCTGCGAGCGGATAATGACACGCCACAAAATGTCCGTTTCCCTTGTCCTGAAGTACCGGAACTTCGTTCTTACACTTCTCCTTACAACAGTAGCATCTGGTGTGGAATTTACAGCCTTCCGGCGGATTGACCGGACTTGGAATATCACCCTCCAGAAGAATCCGCTCGCGCTCCTTGTCGCTTGCGTCCGTGGTCGGAATCGCAGAAAGCAGCGCATTCGTGTACGGGAAGCCGTGTTCGGACAAATGAAAAACAATATGAATTACAAACGTTTCACATAACCCCGATGCGGTCGCTGATGTACTTCACCACACTCAGATCATGAGTAATGAACAGATATGTGAGATGTTCCTGCTCCTTTAAGTCTGACAGCAGATTTAAAATCTGCGACTGAATGGACACATCCAGTGCGGACACCGCCTCATCGCACACCACAAATCTCGGGTTCAGCGCAAGACTTCTTGCAATTCCAATTCTCTGGCGCTGTCCACCTGAGAACTGGTGCGGGTATCGTCCAAACATATAGGAGTCCAAACCACATTTCTTCATGACCTCCATGACGTAATCCCTCAGCGCCGGATCTCCCTTTTTGTATACACCGTGAGCGATCAGCCCCTCACCGATGATCTGCCCTGCCGTCATACGAGGGTTGAGCGAGGAATACGGATCCTGGAAAATAAGCTGCAGATCCTTCCGCAGGGCGCGCATCGTCTCACCCGACTGATTCTTCAGATCAATCATCTCGCCATCCTTCTCGTAGAGGATCTCCCCGCTCGTCTGCGGGTAGAGCTGTAAAATCGTTCTGCCAAGCGTGGACTTACCGCATCCAGACTCACCTACCAGCCCAAGTGTCTCACCCTCATAGATATCAAGAGAAATACCGTCATTGGCCTTCACATACTTTTGCCCCTCACGGAAGCCTCCCTTTTTTACCGGGAAATACTGTTTCTCATCGCGAATGGAAAGCAGTACTTTCTTGTTCTCACTCTGCATTTGCTCTTCTCACCGCCTTCTCTGCATAAAAGCATCTCACCTGATGCTTCGGTTCTACCTCCACCAGTCCGGGCTCCTCCTCCATGCATCTCTGCTGACAATACTTACACCTCGGTGCAAACTTACAGCCCTTCGGCAGATACAGAGGATTTGGCACAGATCCCGGAATCGGATCCAACTTCTCCCCTTTTGGAGTGTCGAGCCTCGGAATAGAAATCATCAGTCCCTCCGTATATGGGTGGGAATATCCGCCGCCCGAAAAGATCGTTGCGGCATCCGCCATCTCCACGACCTGTCCGCAGTACATCACCGCCACCTTGTCCGCCATCTCATTGATGACACCCAGATCATGGGGGATGAACAGAATCGATGTCCCGAGCTTTAGCTTCATATCGTTCATAAGCTTCAAAACCTGCGCCTGAGTCGTCACATCCAGGGCCGTTGTCGGCGCGTCCGCAATCAAAAGCTTCGGTTTACACGCGAGAGCCATTGCGATCATCACGC
>CAJLGN010000085.1 GCA_905206195.1 uncultured Roseburia sp. | reverse complement strand
CAGACGCATATTGTCAATCTTCTGTTTGGAAAGTGCACCATAAGTCAGTGCTCTCTGGATTGCCAGCCCCGGATCATTCGTATGTATGTGTACCTTCACACCCTCATCATCAGATACTACGACAATCGAATCACCGATCGTCTCCAGATATTCCTTGAATTCATTCTCCTGCCTGGTCGTAATTGGCTTATCAAGCATCACCAAAAACTGTGTGCAGTACGCGAACCTGATCTCCTGCGCCGCCTGCGCATCGATATTGTAGGAAGCTGCTCCATCACCCACAGACCAGCTTCCGCCCGCCGGAACGACGGTGTAATCGATCTCCTTGCCCTTAAGAGAGTCCAGCGCGCCCTTCATAACCTGCATGAGCCCCTGCCCACCGGAATCCACCACACCCGCCTGCTTTAAGACAGGAAGCATATCCGGGGTCTTGGCTAACACCCGGTCCCCCTCCTGCACGACTCCCTCACAGAACGCAATCAGGTCCGTCGTCTCGTCACACAGGACAAGCGCCTGGTTCGCCATCCCTTTCGCGACGGTAAGGATCGTTCCCTCCTTCGGCTTCATGACCGCCTTGTACGCTGTCTCGACCGCCTTCTGAAACGCTTCCGACAAAATCTGTACATCGATCTCCTCACACTGTGCGATGACTTTGGTGAACCCGCGGAAAAGCTGGGATAGAATAACCCCGGAATTTCCTCTGGCTCCGCGCAGGGACCCCGAAGAAATCGCCTTTGCAAGGGATGCCATATCCGGATTCTCAAGCGCTGCCACCTCTTTTGCAGCCGCCATGATCGTCATCGACATATTCGTTCCTGTATCTCCGTCCGGCACCGGGAACACATTCAGCTCATTGATCCATTCTTTCTTCGCCTCTAAATTGCCCGCCCCTGCCAGAAATGCTTTGGCGAGAGCTTCGGCATTTATCGTAGTGATCTCCACCTCAAAATCCTCCTTAATCAATCACGCGTACGCCTTCGACGTAGATGTTCATTTTCTTGATATCCATTCCAGTAAACCCTTCCACTTTATACTTTACCGTCTCAATCAGGTTATCGGAAACCGTGCTGATACTGACGCCGTAGGACACGATAACGTGAAAATCAATCGTTATTTTATTATCTTCATCGACGGACACGTTGATGCCGTGTGTCAAGTAATCCTTTTTCAGCAATTTTACAAGACCGTCCTTCATGTTCACCGCGGCCATGCCGACAATGCCAAAACACTCCACCGCAACGGAACCTGCGTAGGTTGCAATTACTTCCGGGTCTATCGTAACTTTTCCCAAACGGGTATCCATATGTGCATTCATAGTATAACGATGCTCCTTTCAAAGCCATATTAACGCTAGTTTATTGCTATTATAACCTTTTTTCGGTAAAATTCATAGTCATATTTTCAATTTTTTATATTTTTTTGAAAATTTACTTGCAATATAAAAATGAAGCTGGTACAATAATCATGTTATGAGCCTGTACGTTATACAGGTTTTACCTGTAAGATATGCGGGCAAATCCTGCATCACCAGGATTCTGAATATGCAAGGAGGTGCAAATCATGGCAAAATGTGCAGTTTGTGGAAAGGGTGCTCATTTCGGTTGTAATGTGAGCCATTCTCATAGAAGATCTAATAAAATGTGGAAATCCAACATCAAGCGTGTCAGCTGTAAAGTGAACGGAACACCCAAGAAGTTGTATGTGTGTGCTTCCTGTTTGAAGTCTGGCAAAGTGGAGAGAGTTTAAGAAACACAGCGAAAGAAACTGTCCTGTACAGTTTCTTTTTTTTGACAGAAATTCCCTGCTCTCCCTGTATCGTTTTACCGCTTCTATCATTGCTTTCCCTTTTTTCCTGTTGTATATTGTATAATGAAAGTAATTTCAGCCCATGAATATAAAATAGACGGAGGAAACAACATGAGACAATTTATGGATCAGAATTTTTTACTGGGCACTAAGACCGCACAGAAATTATACTTTGATTTCGCGGCCGTCACTCCCATTCTCGACTATCACTGCCACATCAATCCACAGGAAATCTATGAGGACCGCAGATTTGAAAACATCACACAAGTTTGGCTCGGCGGGGATCATTACAAGTGGCGTCTCATGCGCTCCTGCGGTGTGGACGAGCGCTACATCACCGGAGGCGCTTCCGACAAGGAGAAATTCTTAGCATGGGCCAAAGTGCTCGGAAGAGCCATCGGCAACCCGCTCTTCCACTGGAGCCACCTGGAACTAAAAAAATATTTCGACTACCACGGTGCGCTGAATGAAAACACGGCGGAGGAGGTGTGGGAGCTCTGTAACAAACGTCTCGCCTCGCCGGACATGAGTGCCCGCAGCATCATCAAGCAGTCGAACGTCACCCTGATCTGCACCACGGATGATCCTGTGGATTCGCTCGCGTGGCACAAAAAAATTGCCGACGATGAAAGTTTTGACGTGCAGGTGCTCCCAGCGTGGCGTCCGGACAAGGCTATGAACATTGAAAAAGCCACTTATCTGGATTATATCGCACAGTTGTCCGATGTATCCGGCGTGAAGATTGGCACATTCACTGCACTCTGTGAGGCGCTTTGTGCCCGGATGGATTACTTTTCCTCCATGGGCTGCTCGATCTCGGATCACGGTCTGGAGTATATGATGTATGTGCCGGCCTCCGATGAAGAGATTGAGGCGATCTTTGCAAAACGTCTCGCGGGCAGCCCCGTCACCAGGGAGGAGGAGCTTAAGTTTAAGACTGCATGCATGATTTTTGTCGGTCAGGAATACGGAAAACGAAACTGGGTGTTACAGCTCCACTACGGCTGCAAGCGCGACAACAACACGCCCATGTTCGATCGCTTAGGACCGGACACAGGCTTTGACTGCATCAACAGCTACACGCCGTCCGCAGAGCTCGCAGATTATTTGAACGCGCTGGTCAAGTCCGGCAACCTTCCGCGGACAATCATCTACAGCCTAAACCCAAATGACAACCAGGCGATCGGCACAATCCTTGGATGCTTTCAGGATTCCAGCGCTGTGGCAAAGATTCAGCAGGGATCCGCGTGGTGGTTCAACGACAACAAGGTCGGTATGCAGGATCAAATGATCTCACTCGCAAGCTTGGGAAATCTTTCCGGGTTTGTCGGAATGCTCACGGACTCCAGAAGCTTTCTCTCCTACACGCGCCACGATTACTTCCGCAGAATTCTCTGCAATTTGATTGGAGACTGGGTCGAAAATGGCGAATTTCCGGAGGATTATGGGATTTTGGAAGAGATTGTAACCGGCATCTGCTACAACAACGCAGTGAAATATTTTGGTTTTGACTTGTAAAAGATAATCTACATGAAAAAAGGGCTGTCACAAAATGCGAAATCAACCGACAGTGCAGTTTCCACAAAAATTGGCCGAGCTCATTTTATGCCTGGACGTTTCTTGCGGAAATTGCACGGAAGTTTCCAATGGAAATTGCATTTTGTGTCAGCCTCTTTCTTTTCCGGTGTACTAGTCACAGCTAAAAATATAATATCCCGCCATCATGCACAGCACAATCAGGATAAATCCGAAGAAACGGTTATGAATCACAAGCATGACGAGCATTCCCATCGAAAAACAAAACAGGGCAAATCCAATAATCCGTTTCACCATACAATCACCAAAAAAGCATATATCCGTATAATATATGCTTTTCATTCAAATCTTTATACAATTTTTCGGGCTCTCTGCCACAATACTTCTGTCTGTGCTTTTGCGCTCACATTTTTATGCGTTCGCATCCACAGATTTTTTCAAGAACTCCTCCAGCTCTTTCTCTGCGGCAGTTTTTGCCTCCGCCTCCTTTGGCTCCACGTGATTCGAAGCGTCGTCCACAACGTTCTCGGATGCATCGTCCACCTCTTTGTTTTTTGAGGTAAACTTATTGACGAAGTCTGGAACCATGTCAAGAATCTTGGTTATGCCGTCCTGATTTTTGATATTGACCAGCTTGGTGCTGCCATCCTGAATGACCAAAACGGCGCTCGGCATAATCTTTCCGCCCATTCCTCCAGCTCCGTTGTTCTTCTTGTCCTGCGAAAATGCACCAGCAGCGACGCCGAAAGAGACGTCCACCAGAGGGAGAATGATCGTGTCCCCGATGTGAATGGCGTCCCCCACCACCGTCTTTGTCGTCATAAAGCTGTCCATCCCTTTAAATAAAGATTCCACTGTTGAATTAAAACTGTTGTCCGCCATACTATCGCACCTTTCCTTTCTCAATCTATACACGCTGTGTCAACTTTTATCTCCCTCGACTTCTCCTTAGCAAATCCCGGAACTCCGCCTTCCTCCACAATCGGATGAACGATGACAGGACGTGAATTCCGTGCGCTCTCCCACAAATCTTAAAATCTCCTCTGACATAGGCATCCTCCGACTCAAAATCCGGGTGGACATGAACCCGATACCGATAGAGAAACGGCATCACGGAAAGGGCGCCGAGTGCTTGTCCCGTCATCGCCGGGTCTCCCATAGAAAACTGCAAATCCGCATCCATCGCTCGGAAGCGAAAATGCCCGAGTAAGTATTTTAGCTCTGTCAGAATACTCACAACCGCTGTTTTATTAGTTTCGTCCACAAGAATACTTTTTATGTCAAAAAGCTGTTTTTTGAGGGCGAGAATGCGGCGCTTTGTGTCTGTGAAAAACTGCTTGAAACGCCTTAAGATTCCGGTATGCCTGCTTCCTGCGTCCACTGTGTCCCCGCTCCCCGCATCGGCTTTCGCGGACTCTTCCGTCCCGCTTGCAGCCTCAGAGATTTTTTTCACTCCGCACTCCACATCCCCTGTATCGTCCTGCATATTTCCATCCATTTTCGCCTCTTCTGCATCCGGCGCAGAGCGCGCCATCCGCCGCCCCCTTCTGCCGATTCCCAAAATCTTTAGTACGTCGCTGTATTCCCCGTCGATATAGTCCGATCTCCACACGACCAGATGAAGCAGCCAGCTGATCTTAATGTGAATCTCCAACGTACCCTGCAGCGCTCCGGATGCTGTGTAGCACACCGGGATAAAAAGAGCCAGACACACCGCCAGCAAAAACAGCCCAAGGACGGTCAGCAGCAGTATTCCAATTATTTTAAGTATCAACAATATGACCGACATCCACCCTCCCTGCGCCTTCTCTTCTCTTCCAGATAGCTTTGAATCGCAAATGCCCCGGTTCTTTGGTACACCTCATCCACAATGGAGACTGCAACCGCGACCGCCTCATCATACCCCCTGGCAACCCCGATGACATGGATTCCCTTCTTGGGGTATCCGCGCTGCATCAACTCCTGTGCCGGTATGATATCGAGCAGGTTCTGGCGATTGGACGCCAGCGCGATCACATAGATATCCAGCTGCCCTGCATTGTGGCGAATCTTCCATTTTATTTTATTTATCTTATGTACAATGCTTTCGCCCACATACAAATCGTCATACCAGGTCATAGAAACTTTCGTGTCACTCCCATCTCAATCGGCGGAAGCTTCGACTGCAACCGCCCCTGTCAAAAGTATTTGTGATTGCCCCACAAATTACTCTTTTTTAATTCCAGATATTCATTGTATGCCCGCTCAAGAATCTGCTTTTCATTGGAAAACTTGAGCAGATGGTACGCCTCGTGGAACTTATAATACCCCGAATCAACAAAATATTCTTCCCTCTGTGGTTTGCTGTAATAACTGTCTGACATCATGAGATACCAGTGGACATCTTTTTCCACAGTGTCCTCCGGGACTGCAAAAGAATACTGGCTCTTCCCGACATACTTGATAATGCCGGCTTTCACGCCGGTCTCCTCGAGCACCTCCCGCACGGCGGTATCCTTGAATTCTTCGCCGCGCTCCACCGTCCCCTTGGGCAGAACCCACCCCTCATACTTGTGCCTGTAATTTTTGTAAAGCACCAATATCTTACCGCGAAATATTACCACGCCACCACAGCTTGTTGTCTCTATCATTGCAGTACCTCCCGATGTGGCCGCCAATTGTCACAATTTAGATTCAGTATAATACTTTTCTGTGCTTCATGCAACTGCTTACTCTTCTTTATTCTCGGTCACTGTTATAATATGCATCAAAGATTTTCTGCGCGATTGGAACTGCGTACTCGCTTCCACTCCCCGAATCCTCCACGATGACGGACACTGCAATGTCGGGCTTTCCCTCCTGGTGCGCGTAGCCGACGAACCAGGAGTGGCTGGAATCTGAGGCCGAGGAAAACTCTGCCGAGCCCGTTTTGCCAGCCGCGGCGTAACGGTCGCTTTTTAACTTTCTCGCCGTTCCATCGGCGACGACTCCGCGCATGTACTCCTG
>CAJLGN010000084.1 GCA_905206195.1 uncultured Roseburia sp. | reverse complement strand
CTCGGTTCTTCGGATAATATCGTCCTGCAGGCTTCTGGAGAGTGTGGTAAACAGTGCGCTGTAGCCCGCCACGCGCACGACCAGGTGCCTGTACTTCTCCGGGTGCTTCTGCGCGTCCAAAAGCGTCTCCCTCGACACCACGTTAAACTGCATATGGCTTCCTTTTCTGTCAAAGTACGTCCGGATCAGACTCACAAAATTGTCAAGCCCCGAATCTCCGCTAAGCGCCGACGGGTGGAACTTCTGGTTAAACAGCGTTCCGTTGGAGGCAATCCCGTGATCCAGCACGGAGACGGAATTGGCGGCTGCCGTAGGCCCGTTCACATCGCGCCCCGCCGTCGGGGATACGCCGTCCGCCACCGGCATTCCCGCCAGCCTACCGTCCGGCGTCGCTCCGGTCTGCGCTCCGAGCGGCACATTCGCGGACACCGGATACAGTCCTGCCTGAAAACTTCCGCCCCTTGGGTTGCGGTAAGCAGGCAGAGGTCTCGTGTATGTATATGCAGCCTCCCTGGCAAATGCGTCGATGACATCCTCATCATTTCCAAACTTCGGAACCGCGTCAATCAGATCCAGAAGAGCCGCAAACTTTTTCTGATCCTCCGCAGTCACGGACCGCTGTAGAATCTGCTGTGTGGCTTTGGCCACGGTCTCTGTATCTGCCCGGATTCCACTCCTTGCAAACTCTCTCGCCACGTTTCCCGCAAGCTGCGCGACAACCAGCGCATTTGCTTCCCTGCCGTAGTTGAATTGCAGTGCCCTTTTGTAGTCTGCCATCGAGACCTTTTTCTCGTCAAACACCAGCGTCTTAACTGCGTAGAGGGAATCTGCCACATTCGCGATGCCAAAGCCCTGCGGCCCTGTGAAGTTATAGACCGCGCCGCCCTGCTCGCAGGTTTTTCCACGCCGGATACAGTCCTGCACCATGCAGGCCAGATACGGCAGCGGCGCGCGCTCCGCGTGGGCCTGATCGATGGCATTGTCCGCATTGACCAGCAGGGAGATAAAATAATTCATCTGCTCCCGGTAGGCGTCATAAAACTCCTCAAAGCTCTGCATCTGCTCGACCGGAGTGGTCTTTGGCCCGATCTGCTCCCCGCAGTCTAATCCGCTCGAAAACACCATCTCTAACGGGCGGCACATATTAAAGAACGCCGCGTCATGCCAGCCGTTTGTCTTCCCCGCCTTCTGCGGTTCCACACACCCGATAATATTGTAGGTTCTGGCATCCGCGAGCGTCAGCCCCCTGCTCATGAGGGATGGTATGATCACCTCGTCATTGTAGTAGGCTGGCAGACCGATCCCCGTTCTCGTCAGCTCCGCAGCGCGAACCAAAAGCTCGTGCGGAGAGCCGTTCCACACCCGAATGGACAGGGACGGCTGCGGCAGAAATACGTGAAACGATGCATCAATACACAAAAACGAGAGATCGTTCGTGACATCCAGGCCGGCCTCATCCTGTCCGCCAACAATGAGATTCTGGAAGAGGCTGTACCCCGCAAAACCCTTGGCGCTGTCGGCATCTCTGCACTTATTTAGGTCATTGAGCTTCACCCATATACAGTCAATCAGCTCCTGTGCCCGCTCTCTCGTCAGCGTCCCCGCATCCATGTCCTTCCTATAATAAGGGTACATATACTGGTCAAACCGCCCCGGCGAGATCGAATGCCCCGAGGACTCCATCTGCAACAGCTGCTGGATAAACCAGAAGCTCTGGCAGGCCTCCCAAAAAGTATCTGCCCCTTTTCGCGGAACTCTTCCGCAGTTTCTGGCAATCTGCAAAAGCTCCTCCCTGCGCGCTGCATCCCTGCACTCTGCTGCCTCGCGCTCAGCCAGCTTGGCATAGCGCTGCGCGGACCGGGTGACCGCCTCCCAGCTGATTTTGACCGACTCCAGAAAGCAGCGCCTGGTCGCGTAATCTGCATCCCCCAGATGACAGTCTGCAAGCTCCCTCTCCACCTCCGCCAGAATTCCCTCGTAGCCGATGTCAAGCACCTTTTCGTACTGGACTGTCACATGTCCCACCCCGTTATAGAAATAATTTCCCGGCGTGAACATATTGTGCTGCATGGCCCGAAGCGTCTCAGGCGCCATATAGGCGGTCGCCAGCTCGCTGGTTGTTCTCCCCTTCCAGTAGGCATCTGCCTCTTTTAATTCCCTCTTTGTCCGGTCAGATATGTAAAATGGATCCGCCTCCCTCTCGGCGACGGTATCAAATTCCTGCTCCAGCCACTCATAGGAAAACTCCGGAAATGTCTGGCAGCCGCGCGGTGCAATCGTGGAACTGCCGACCACAAGCTCCTCCTCGCGGATGATAATCGGGATATTATCCAAAATATGCCCAAATGCCAATGCCTTGCGCATAATCAGCGGTTTCCCCTCCGTCTTTTGAAAAGATTCCGTCAAAAGACGCGCTCTGGCAGACTCTATCTCGGGCGTCTTCGCGTACAGATGCTCCACAAGCCTGGCGATCCTCTCCGTCTTTTTGACTCTTGAACTGTCATATTTTTTCAGTGTCTCACCCCTGTCACTCCCAACAAAAAACAACACAATCCCACATCTATGCTCTTATTGTATGACTGTTTATATGGTTTGTCAATGTATATATTAGTTGTTTTTAGTTGTTTTTGGTTGTTTTTTGATCTTGCAGCGAAAAAGGGACCCGGAACACTATGGTTCCAGGTCCCTCCTCCATTCTATCATCTCCAATTAGTCATACAGGTTCGGAGCGATGTCTGCCGCATCCATATTCTTCGATGTATACCACTTACATCCTGTGTCCACATCTGATACAGCTTCGCCATTTGCAGCCTTCACTGCGAGCTCAACCGTCTTGTAGCCGATCAATACCGGGTCCTGCGTCACTGCACCCGCCAGAGTTCCGTCTTTTACTGCACTCTTGATCACGGTTCCGGAGTCAAATGCCACGCCGACGATACCGTCTGCCCCGAGCTTCTTTAAATTTGCATTTGCATTTACCAGGCCTTCACCGGAGAATTGATTGGAAGCGTACACCGCAATCGTGTCTGCCTTGTTGAGCAGTGTTGCTCCGTCTGCAACGGACAGCTCTGCAGTGACGGAGGCAGGAACTACAACCTCGATCACAACATCTGCACCGTTAACCATTCCACCGCACTGATCCACAAACTTTGTATGGCCTTCGATCGATACTGTCTTTCCGGTTCCCTCAACCAGGGTCTTCATCTTGTCCACAAAGCCGAAACCGCGATTTAAGATAGACTCGGCCGTTGCATCCTGGGACATGACACCAATTCTCACCGGAGCGGCTGCGTCTGCAATCTTGGTCTCGATTAATTTGTAGGTTTCTTCCGCTGCAAGCTCACCTGCCGCATAATTGTCTGTCGCTGCATTTGCGTAGACAGCTCCCTCCGGAGCGTCCGGAACACCGGAGTCAAAACCGATGATCGGAAGCTTCGCATCCTGTGCCACCTTGATCAGATCCAAGCATGCCTGTGTGTCGAGCGCTGCCAGTCCGATTGCCGCCGGCTTCAGGTTGATCGCGTTGTTGAGCATCTGCACCTGCTCTGCGATGTCGCTCTCAGATGCCGGTCCTACCATCTCCATCTTCACGCCGTACTCATCGGCTGCCGTCTGTGCACCCTGGTACACTGCTTGCCAGTACTGGTGCTGGAATCCCTTGGACACCAGATAGATTAGCATGTCTTCGTTTCCCGCGGTGGCTGCGCCCGCATCCGCCGCCGGTGCCTCTGTCGCATCCTCAGCAGGCGTCCCGTTGGTCGCCGGCGTGCCCTTCGAAGTCTCTCCCGTGCCGCCGCAGCCTGCCAGCATCGCCGCCAGCATGGATACACACAACAGTGTACTAAGTAGTTTTCGTTTCATAAGTTCTACCTCCCAATAAAATTTTTTTATTATATCCCTGTTCGGGGTATATATGTAGCAAGCTGTCCCGGTGACTTAGTTCTTACTCTTTTTTCTTCTGTTATAAACATCTGCGAACACTGCAACGATCAGCACAAATCCCGTGATAAACTGCTGATATTGATTCTGCAGTCCCACAAATGGCAGTCCTGTCTTTAGCACAGACATGATAAACACACCGATCAGAGTACCGGCGATCGTTCCGTATCCGCCGCTCATACTCGTTCCTCCGATCACGACACCCGCAATCGCATCCAGCTCCATTCCTCCACCGTTTCCGGGAAGCAGCGTCGAGTAGGTTGCAGCGTAGGCCACGCCTGCGATTCCCGCGAACATACCGCTGAAGATGTACGCCAGTGTCTCATATTTTACAATATTGACACCGGAGAGGCGGGTCGCCTCCTTGTTGCTGCCGAGTGCCAGAATGTAGCGGCCCGTCTTTGTCTTGGTCAAAATCAAAGACATGACGACCACTGCCGCGATCAGCAGGAGAAATCCCGTCGGAATCATCACAAGACCGCTGTCAGTCTGTATCGTGATCTTAAAGATATTCCGAAACCATCCGTCCGCCTCTGTGATCTGAGGCCACGTCACGCTCTGTGCTCTGGTGAAAATAGAGCCAAAGCCCTTTGATATCATCATCGTGCCGAGTGTCGCAATAAACGGCGGCAACCCCATCACCGAGACCATGAGACCATTGCAGAGTCCAAAGAACGCGCCGATCAGCACCCCGATAATCAGACAGATCAGAATCGGCACATCATACTTGGTCGCAAGCGTGCCAGCAATCAGCGAGGAGCAGACCAAAACCGTTCCGATGGACAGGTCGATTCCTCCCGTGATAATCGCAAAGGTGACGCCGATCGCCATGAATCCGATATAGTATGACGCGTCCAGAATACTCACAAATGTACTGTACTGGCGGAAGGACGGTGACGCCGTGCAGAAAAATGCAAAGAGCACGAACAACGCCATGATCGCGATCAGCCTCTGTGTTCCAATCGCCCTCACCACCGGATTTTCCGCAAATTTATTTTTCTTGTTGTTTGACATGTTTTATTCCCCCTAATCTCTCAGCGTTGCTGCTGTCATAATATTTTTCTGAGATGCCTCCTCAATGGGAATCTCTCCCGTGATTTTTCCCTCACACATGACGATCACGCGGTCGCTCATTCTGAGCACCTCAGGCAGCTCGGAGGATATCATGATAATGGATTTCCCCTGTCCCGCTAACTCATTCATCAGATGATAAATTTCACTTTTTGCGCCGACGTCAATTCCTCTGGTCGGCTCGTCAAAAATGAGTATGTCACAATCCCGCACCAGCCACTTTGCAATGACGACCTTCTGCTGATTTCCGCCGGAAAGATTTCCCACCGCCGTGTCCACGGACGGGGTTTTGGTCTTTAATTTTTCTACGTACTCCTCCGAGACCTCGCGCTCCTTTTTCTGGTTGATAAACACGCCGCTCGTATACTCCTCAAGCGCCGCCATCGTGGAATTTTCCGCAATCGTCTTGTCCAAAATGATCCCGTAGCGCTTCCGATCCTCGGAGAGATACCCGATCCCGGCGGCCACGGCATCCCGCGGCGACTTGATCTCCACCTTTTTGCCATTGACATAAATCTCGCCGCTCGTCACAGGATCGGCACCAAAAATTGCCCGCGCTGTCTCCGTCCTCCCGGCTCCCATGAGTCCTGCAAAGCCGAGAATTTCGCCCTTTCGCAGCTCAAAGCTGACATCGCGCACCAGATTGCCGGCATTCAGATTGCTCACGCGCAGAATGATCTCCGCATCTTTGGGAACCATGCTCTTTTGCTTTGGCTCCTCGTAGATGACGCGGCCGACCATCATGTTGATGATATCCTCCTTGGTGCTATCTGCCGTCACAAGCGTCCCCACATATTCTCCGTCGCGCATGACCGTCACGCGGTCTGTGATCACCTTGATCTCATCCATGCGGTGGGAGATGTATATAATCCCAAGCCCCTTTGCCCGCAGATCCTTTATAATCTTAAACAGCTCCTCAATCTCCGCGTCCGTGAGCGCCGCCGTGGGCTCGTCAAAAACAATCAGCTTGACATCCTTGGAAATCGCCTTCGCAATCTCGCACATCTGCTGTTTTCCAACAGTGAGCTCCCCCATCACAACCGACGGATCAATGTCAATATTCAGCCGCTCAAATAATTTGGCCGCCTCCCGATTCATGAACTTGTCATCAATGAATCCGCCGTGCATTTTTTCTCTTCCTATAAAGATATTCTGCGCGACCGTCAGATGATTCATCATGTTCAGCTCCTGATGCACAATCGCGATTCCCGCATCCTGCGCCTCCTTCGGGGTCTTAAACTCAACTTCCTTTCCCTCGTACTCAATCGTGCCCGCATCCTTGGAATAGATTCCGGTCAAAACCTTCATCAGTGTCGATTTTCC
>CAJLGN010000083.1 GCA_905206195.1 uncultured Roseburia sp. | reverse complement strand
TTCCCGTGGGCGTTGCGTTGTATAGTCCTGTGGAGCAGAGCATCGCCCGGTGCGGAATCGTATATTCCCCACCCTCATCCACGGTGTAGACGGTGATACAGTTCTGCCTCCGGTTGATTCGGATATAGTAGGGAAATTCCGGCTTCTGCTCCTGCTTGCCATTCTCAGGCGCATCCGCTCCGCCATGACTGTCCGCACCTGACATACCGCTGATCCCATCCTCCGCTTCCCCCACTATCCCTGATTGATTTCCGCCAGAAACTGCCCCATCTCCCCCAGTGCTCCCCTCCTCGGAGGCGCCTGGATCGCTCCCGCCTCCCTGTGTCTTCACATCCGCCCCCTTTTCTCGTCCAGGAGCACTCGGCCCATCGAACAGCACATTCTCCGTGCTTTCGTCCAGCGCCAGCTCTCCCTTCTGCATCTCCTCGCTCCAGAAGTCTCGCACACCGCCGAGCGCCGGGACATTCCACTCCAACCGAAACGCCGCAAACTCAAGCATTGTCAACACACAAAAAAAGGCAGAGGCTGCGACCACAAAAGCGCGGGCAGCCCTGCCTTCCATCATGCTTTTTATTTTTCCATTCCCGGAATGTTCTCTTCTCATAGTCCAAACACCTGCGGTGCTGACCGAACCCTGCACTGCATTTTCATAGTGCGCGCGGCCTCTTACAACTGTGTCTCCACAAAAATATCGTAAATTGCCCGGATGGCATTCTCAAAATCCGCGTTGCTGACGCCGATAATAATATTCAGCTCCGAGGAACCCTGATCAATCATCTTGACATTGATGTTGGCGTGTGCCAACGCGGAAAAAATTCTTCCGGCAGTCCCCCGTGTGGACTTCATACCGCGCCCAACGACTGCGATCAGCGCGAGGTCTCCCTCCAACTCAATGCTGTCCGGCTGTGCAATGCGGTGAATCGAGGAGATGACCGCCTGCTCCTTTCCCTCGAACTCCGGCTGATGCACAAAAATGGTCATAGTGTCGATCCCCGACGGCATGTGCTCGAAGGAAATCTGGTTCTCCTCAAATGCGGTCAGTACCTTTCTGCCAAATCCAACCTCCGCATTCATCATGTCCTTGTCGATATTGACAGACACAAAACCTTTTTTTCCGGCGATGCCGGTGATGGTGTATTTCGACTGATGGCAGGTGCTCTCCACAATCCACGTTCCCTCCTCCTCCGGAGCGTTGGTATTGCGGATATTGATTGGAATGCCCGCCTTTCTCACCGGGAACACCGCCTCCTCATGCAGCACGCTCGCCCCCATGTAAGACAGCTCGCGCAGTTCGCGGTAAGTGATCGTCTTGATCGGCTCAGGGTTCTTTATAATCCCCGGATCCGCCACCAAAAATCCCGACACGTCCGTCCAATTTTCATAGCAGGTTGCCTGCACGGCCCTCGCCACAATGGAGCCTGTGATATCGGATCCACCTCTCGAGAATGTCCGGATGGTCCCGTCCGGCAGCGCGCCATAGAAACCAGGAATGACTGCACATTCTATCGCAGAAAGTCTTTCGGACAGCACGCGCTGGGTCTTATCCGCATCAAAGCTTCCATCCTCCTGGAAAAAGATCACCTCGGCGGCATCCAGAAACGTGTATCCGAGATAGTCCGCCATAATAATACCGTTTAAGTACTCCCCGCGCGATGCGGCATAATCCACACCCGCCTTATTTTTAAAATCCTCAGCGACTTTCTTAAATTCCTCCTCCAGCGACAATTTCAGGTGTAAGCCGTTGATAATTGTGTCATATCGGTCCTTAATTTTCATGAGCGGAACCCGGAAATCTTCATCAGCCTCCACCAGCTCATAGCATGCGTACAACATGTCTGTCACCTTGGTGTCCTTGGCGTTACGCTTTCCAGGGGCACTTGGAACCACATATCTTCTCTCCCTGTCAGCTCCGACGATCTGCCCCACTTTTGCGAACTGCTCCGCACTGGCGAGGGAGCTGCCTCCGAATTTCACAACTTTAATCATTTTCTTCCGCTCCTCCAATTACCATCTGCCGCCAAAGTCGATTTACTCCGCACTTTAACGATTTAATATAACGATATATATATTAATCATAAATCGTGGTTCCGTCAAATGCTTTTTTTCAAAAAGTGCCGATTTTCCGCTTTTTTCTCACAAAATCGTGCGCGGCCCAGCCAGTATTTCCCGCGCCACATAAAGCGTCATATCCGCGCGTGTCGTCATCACCCATTTTACCAGTGTCATGCGCATCCCCTCGATTTCTATGGCAGTGATACACCTCGGATGCACGCAGCTCCCCGCGTTTAGATACATGCTCCCATCCGCCGGGAGTCTGGGGCGGTGGGAATGTCCCGCCGCCAGATAACATCCATGCTTTCTCGTCCAGTCCTCCATACATTTTTCATAGCGCGCCGCCTTTTTATAATTTCTCGCTGCACTTGTGGGATCATTCACCCCGGAGCGCTCCAGCGGTTTCCACAGATAGCGCACCAGAAACCGCGAGAGCCGCCAACAGACTGCGTTAAAAAAGTCCGCTTGATGACCGTGGATCATACAAATGTCACTTCCCCCCTCCTGGTTCTTGAGGATCACCGCCTCCGGCAGAACACCTCGCAATTCCATATTGTGGTTTCCGTACAGCCGCAGAATCCGACAGTCCTTTTCGTAGCGCTCAAACATATCATATACGTTTTCATGGCATTCTGCAATGCGCTTGGCGCAGCGGTTCTCCCAGAGCTCCTCCCCGTCTCCTAACTCCAGATAGAAAAATCCGTGCTCAAGATAATACTCAAGCGCCGCAAAATACAGGTGCTGATTTTTTAAAAAGTTGTCATTCGCCGTCCCCTCTCCCCTGTGGCAGTCGCTGATGACGACGTAGCGACTACACCTGCTTAGAGGTAGATGCAGGGCACGATTGAGTGCCCGGTCAATTCTACTGTGGCATCCCACGCTCTGCCCCCCTTTCACCCCCGTGGGCGGCGGTTTCCAATGATAGCGTGTCACCCATCTGCTCTGTAGTCCGGATAACCACCCCCGCCCCGGTATTTTTTGCGAAAGCGCCCGCAGCCAAGGCGCAGCATTCTGCGGAAACAAAATGGCAGCTGAAAGTATAAAAACAGCATCCGATCAGCTGTCCGCACAAACGGTCTCGTCACGGCGCGGTAACACAGACAATAAAAATGGTTCAAACGCTGCACACACGCGCGGTGAAGATGCTCAAAAAACGGTCGCTTCCCGCTAAAGTCGATCTTAATCCACACCTCATTGCAGCAGATGCGAAATCTGCTTCTGGGCAGCCCTGTTTTTTGCAGCCCTTTAAAAAAAGCCTCCGCCATCTTCGCCTCGTCGAATGTGATCTCCACCGCCATCCGCAAATCCCGCGGCTTTGAGAACGTTCCCATACGAAATCCGGTCAGCCACCAGTGCCGGTCAAAAAGTTCATAAATCCGCTCTTCCTTTCGCTCCAGACAGCACAGCATCCGAGGCATCTCATCGTCCTCGGCTGCCTCAAAGTGCACCGCCGGATAAAAATATGGCGGTACAATGTGCCTCGCGTGATACACCCCCACCTCTCCGCCCGTGTTGATGCCGTACTGCCCTTTCCAAAACTCGATGAGCCAGGTTTTTCCCTCAAAGTCAAAATACACGGGAAACGCATCCATCACCATGTTGGCTCCCGCCGCTGCTTTGTCGTACATGGCTGTGTAGCCACTGTGCCGCTGCCACGCATCCACGCGCGAGGTAAACACATCCTCCTCTTCGATATAAAAAAAGCCAAATGGCTCTGCCAGTTGATTCAACAGGTGAATCTTTTGTGGCATCTCCATCCGGCATACTCTTTTTTTACTTTTTTCTCTTCGCAGGATTGCCAGGATCAAAACGGAGAGCAGAACAAGTATTGCAGCGATGCCGGCCGCAATCAGAATGCTTCTGCAGTCCATCAGCGAGCCAGAAGTCCCCGCGCAAAGTAGTCGGCCATCTCAAGCACCTGATTTTTTAGATCGCGGAATGTGTCGATGCTCTCCCCGTACTCCCCGTTGACCTGATGCTCCATCGCCTCCCTGGTCATATCCAGATAATTGAGCAGCATGTTCCTGGTCTCTCTGCCGCCGAAATATGGGTTCTGATTGCCCAGAAGGGTCGCGATCTGGTTCGCATTTGCATACCACTGCTTGATCAAATTGTCGTAGTTCTCCATGTTGCCGGATTTTAAGGTGCGGGCGATCTCCCCCGTCAACTCCACGTGCTCCGCCAGCAGCGTGCGCAGCTGCCTTGTGACGCTGACCGGCAGGTGTCTCGCAAATACATCTGTGATCTCATCCGCAGCCTGCATCGCGCGCTCCTCAAGCTGCTGCTGATCTCTGGCATCCGCCGTCACACTCATCAGATACATGCGGTTCCAGAAAATCAGGTCAATCCATGCCATGCGCATCGCTTCCATCAGACTCTCCACCGCGTTCTCCATCTGTCCCGGCGTCTGCTCGTTCGGATTTGGGTTCCGATTCATCTCCGGTCCTGTATACCCCTCCCCCGGACAAATATTTAAGCGCATCCCGATCTGTAAGTTGTAGGGGTTGACACCCGGATTTCCGAGAATTAGTTCAGTGACGGTCGTGTGATACTGTCTGGACAGCTGGTACAGGGAATCCCCCGCCTGTACGGTGTATATAATTCTATTCTGACAATACATATTCTTTCCATTTACATTTTTTGTTTTCTCTATATGATATGTCAGATGTGTCGGGGGTGTCACTGGAAGCAGATACTTTTCCACAGCTCCCTTATATGAGCCCCGCGAACAGCGGCACTGCAATCACAGTAAGCAGCCCTGCCACCGCGATGGAGAGGCTGCTCATGGCGCCCTCGATCTCCCCCATCTCCATCGCCCTGACTGTGCCGAGTGCATGTGCGGACGAGCCGATCGCAATTCCCCGAGCCACCGGTTCCTCGATCCGGAAAATACGACAGATGGTCTCCGCCAGAACATTTCCAATCACACCGGTTATGACAATGACGGCGACTGTGATTGTGACGTACCCGCCAAGCTCTTCCGAGACACCCATACCGATCGCGGTGGTGATCGATTTTGGGAGGAGCGTCACGTACTGTGCGTGATCGAGTCCAAACAAGATCGCCAGCACAAAAACGCACAGAGCGCTTGTGAGTACGCCGGAAATAAGTCCTGCACTGATGGCCCAGGCGTGCTTTTTCAATAATTCCACCTGCTCGTAGAGCGGGATAGCCAGGCAGACTGTCGCCGGGGTCAGCAGATAGCTAATGTAGCCCGCCCCCGCCTGGTATCGCTCATAAGGAATATCGCACGCCACCAGAAACACAATGACCGCCGCGATGGAGATGAGCAGCGGGTTGCACACTGTCCACTTTAATTTCTTTTTTAAAAATATGCCGAATTCATAAGTCAAAATGCTGATCGCCACCCCAAAAAAGACAGACTCACTCAAAAACTCTCTCAATGCTCTGCTCCCCCCTTTTTTCTCATCACAAACTGCGTCACCTTTCCCGAAACGGCCATGACCACCACCGTGGACACCACCATGATGACCACCACGGGAACCAGGATGGGGGCAAGCGCCTCCCAGGAAGTAATCAGCCCCACACCAGCCGGGACAAACATCAGCGGCATGATCTCAATCAGGAACTTTCCCGTATCTCTCACCGCCGCAATCTTAACGATCCGAACCTCAAGCGCAACAAACAAAAGTACTAACCCGTAGATGCTCGCCGGCACCGGAAACGGAAGTAATTTTTTCAGCCCTTCCCCCACAAAAGAAAAGAGCAGGATCAGCAAAAATTGTCTCATATATTTCATTTCTGTCCTCCCACAGGTGGTCACTTATGATCACCTCGCTCAGTATAACAACAGTTTTTCAACGTTTAGATTCATAGTCGGATTTCACAGAGGAGGTGTGCCAATCCGGCTGCACACACGCCGACCTCAGTACCATCAGCGTCAAATATCTTCATATATTGTATCAATTATTAAATTTATTTTATATATTTTAGTATAGTTTCCAGAAGAAGCGACGGTTCGATTGGCTTCGCGAGATGAGCATTCATCCCCACTCTGAGGGATTGCTGAATATCTTCATCATAGACATTTGCAGTCATGGCGATAATCGGGATGGTGCGCGCATCGTCCCGCTCCATTCCCCGAATCATTTCCGCCGCCTCAAGTCCGTTCATCACCGGCATTCGAATGTCCATCACGACCACATCATAATAGCCTTCCGGCCTCCCCGACACAGCCTCCACAGCTTCCCTCCCATTTCCAGCGTGTTCGACGAACATGCCCTTCGACTCCATAATCCGCTTTGCGACAAAGGTATTGATCTCATTAT
>CAJLGN010000082.1 GCA_905206195.1 uncultured Roseburia sp. | reverse complement strand
GCAGGGCATTTACACCGACCGCGGTTCCGACGCCAACAGCGATCATCAAATTTTGGATGGGAAATGCCATCGAAACTGCTGTGAGCGCATTCTCACTGATTTTTGCCACGAAAATGCTGTCTATGATATTGTAGAGTGCCTGAATCAGCATGGCAGCCATGATTGGAACAGACATGGATATGATTAATTTGTCAACGGGCATGACGCCCATCTTATTTTCCTGCATAGGAACCTCCTTTGTTTCTTCTATAAAAATGTAGTCTTTCGTAAAATTGCCTTTCCATACTAACATCCTTACCGAATTTGTGCAAGGGAATACGGCAAAAAGGCAAAATCCACGTGGGAATCTTTTGTGTTCTTATCCATATCATTATCGCCTTTGTGGATAAATTCGGGAAATCATGGATTGCGATATATTTTGCAACCGCTTCTCACCGCCGTGTGGTATAATGTCGAGGGATGGATAGCAGGCAGAGGGGGAGTGGATATGAGCAAAAGTTCCTATGACAAGATCTATGAAGTGGTGAAGCAGATTCCGCAGGGCAGCGTGGCGACCTACGGGCAGATCGCGGCGCTTGCGGGCAACCGCAGATGGGCGAGAGTCGTTGGCTATGCGCTCCATGTCAATCCAGATCCGGAGGGAATTCCCTGCTACCGCGTGGTGAACCGGGAGGGAAGGCTCTCCGACGCCTTCGCGTTTGGCGGCGTGAACCGACAGCAGATTTTGCTTGAGGAGGATGGTGTTGAAGTGGTGGATCTGCACGTAGATCTCGAAAAATACCAGTGGAACAGGATGGCGTTTTAGTGTGCCTGGGCAACTATAAGATTTAGAAATACAGTACTCGTACAGTAGAAGAGGTGGAAGAAAATGCGAAAAAAAGAATTGGCATTAAAAGTGATAGAATTGTTGAAGGAGGAATACCCCAACACCGAGTGCACATTAGATTATGACCATGTGTGGAAGCTTCTGGTCGGCGTGCGCCTCGCGGCGCAGTGTACGGATGCGAGGGTGAATGTGGTGGTACAGGAGTTGTACAAGGAGTTTCCGGATGTGGATGCGCTCGCCAGTGCAGATGTGGCGGATATCGAGCGGATTGTCAGACCCTGCGGGCTTGGGGCGAGTAAGGCGCGGGACATCAGCGGATGCATGAAAATTCTCCGGGATGAGTATGAGGGAAAGGTGCCGGACGACTTTGATGCGCTCTTAAAGCTCCCCGGCGTCGGCAGAAAAAGCGCAAACCTCATCATGGGGGACGTCTTTGGGAAGCCTGCGATCGTGACGGACACACACTGTATCCGGCTGGTCAACCGCATTGGGCTGGTGGATGGAATCAAGGAGCCGAAGAAGGTAGAGATGGCACTCTGGAAGATCATTCCGCCCGAGGAGAGCAATAACTTCTGCCATAGACTTGTGGATCACGGGCGGGAGATCTGCACAGCGCGGACCAAGCCGTACTGTGACAGGTGTTGCCTAAATGAGATCTGCCGAAGAGTGGGAGTGGACAAGAAAGAAAAAAAGAAAGAGAAAAAGAAATAAAAAGAGATTAAAATAAATCAATTATATTGATAAAATCGTCCCTTGTCTGGCGCATAGCGGTGTGATAGTATAGACAGAAACAATGATAAGATCAACTTTCTTGAATCTTTTTGCGCCAGCGGCAGGGGATCTGTTGCGGCTGGCTGCGCAAGATGGGGAAAGTCTGGGGAGGATTTCCATGCGTGTAGCAGAAAAATACGGAAAAATGTACTTTATGCCGCCGGAGGTGACATACGACTGGGTAAAAAAAGATTGCATCACAAAGCCGCCGATCTGGTGCAGCGTCGATCTGCGGGACGGGAATCAGGCCTTGATTGAGCCGATGAGTCTGGAGGAGAAGCTGGCATTTTTCCAGATGCTGGTCGATATCGGATTCAAGGAAATCGAGGTCGGTTTCCCGGCGTCGTCGGATACCGAGTACAATTTTATGAGAGCCTTGATTGAGCGCGATATGATTCCGGAGGATGTGACAGTTCAGGTTCTGACACAGGCCAGGGAGCACATCATAAGAAAAACCTTTGAGGCGGTGAAGGGCGCGCCCCACGCGGTCATTCATCTGTACAATTCAACGTCCGTCGCGCAGCGCGAGCAGGTGTTTAAGAAGACGAGAGAAGAAGTGAAGCAGTTGGCGGTTGACGGAGCGATTTTGCTCCGCGATCTCGCGGGGGAGACAGATGGCAATTTTACATTCCAGTATAGCCCGGAGAGCTTTCCGGGGACGGAGGTCGACTATGCGGTGGAGGTCTGCAATGCCGTTCTCGACGTGTGGAAGCCAGACGAGGCGCATAGGGCGATCATCAACATACCGACGACCGTGCAGATTGCCATGCCGCATGTGTTTGCCTGCCAGATTGAGTACATTCACAAGCACTTAAAATACAGGGACAGCGTAATTTTAAGCGTGCACCCACACAATGACAGAGGGTGTGGAATCAGCGACGCGGAGCTTGGAATCCTCGCGGGGGCAGACCGTGTGGAGGGAACCCTCTTCGGAAACGGCGAGCGCACCGGGAATGTGGATATCGTGACGGTCGCTATGAATATGGTCTGCCACGGTGTGGAGCCGGGGTTGGATTTTTCTGATATTACCAGCATCAGGGAGAGATATGAGCGCTTTACCCGCATGCAGGTGAACGAGCGGACGCCGTATGCAGGTGATCTGGTGTTTACTGCATTCTCTGGCTCTCATCAGGATGCAATCTCCAAGGGTATGGCATGGCGCGAGCAGGGAAAGAGCGGGGGGCGGTGGGATGTCCCGTATCTCCCGATCGATCCCAAAGATGTGGGGAGAGAGTACGATTCCGATGTCATTCGCATCAACAGTCAGTCGGGAAAAGGAGGCGTCGCGTTTATCCTGAAACAGAACTTTGGGATCTCGCTGCCGGATAAGATGAAGGAGGAGGTCGGCTATCTGGTGAAAGGGGTATCGGATCGCCGCCACCAGGAGCTTTCACCGGAGGCGATCTATCGGATTTTTGATGAGCATTATATCAATATCAGGGATATTTTCCGCATATCGGACTGCCACTTTGAGCAGAAAAATGGTATAGCTGCAAAGGTGGTCATCGAGCGGGATATGGAATCCCGCGTCATTGCGACCAGCGGAAACGGCCGTCTCGACGCTGTGAGCAATGCCATCAAGATGTATTTTGGCGTAGATTACGAGCTCGCGGCTTACGAGGAGCACGCGATCTCGGAGGGTTCTTCTGCGAAGGCTGCTGCGTATGTGGAGATTATTTGTCAGGGTAAGAACTATTGGGGGGTTGGCATCGATGAGGATATTATCACAAGTTCCATCGCAGCGCTCGTGGCAGCGGCCAACAAGATGGCAAAGAGCCAGGATATCAGTGAGGGGCGCGAGGAGCGGATTGTAGATATCATCCATTACATCCAAAACCACTACGCGGATGTGACGTTGGATGTGCTTGCGGAGCGCTTTCATCTCTCCAAACCGTATCTCTCCAAGTATATCCGGGAGAAGTCGGGAATGACATTTCAGGACGCGGTCAAGAGGGCGCGGATGAATAAGGCGTGCGCGATGTTGAAGGAGACAAACCAGACGGTGGAGTCCATCGCATCGTATGTGGGATATGAAAATGTAGAACATTTTAACCGGTTATTTAAAAAAGCGTACGAGCTGACACCGGTGCAGTTCCGCAGGAAATACCATTAGAAAGAATTAGAAATTACATGGGAAAAGAGAATAGAGGAAGCAAAATCTTGCCATACTGTGGATAGCGCCTTAAAAGGCAGAGCGGATATGGAGGATTAAAAGCAGATGAACAGTGATACACAAAAGCCTTTTGGCATGCGGGATAAGATGGGATACATGTTCGGGGACTTTGGCAACGATTTCACCTTTATTTTTGCAAGCTCTTTTCTCATGGTATTTTACACCAAGGTTCTTGGAATCAGCGGCGGTATGGTCGGGACATTGTTTCTCGTGGCGCGGTTTGTGGATGCGTTTACAGATGTGACGATGGGGCGGATTGTGGATTCTATGAAGCCTGGCAGGGACGGCAAATTCCGCAGCTGGATTCGGTGGATGTGCGCACCGGTTGCACTCTCGAGCTTTCTGATGTATCAGACGGCGATGACCGGGGCGTCCATGGGATGGAAGATCGTCTATATGTATGTGACCTATCTACTCTGGGGAAGTATTTTTTACACCTCGATCAATATTCCGTACGGTTCTATGGCATCCGCGATCACAGCAGATCCAAATGAGCGGACGGCGCTGTCTACTTTCCGCTCCATCGGAGCGACACTGGCTGGGCTGGTTATTGGTGTTGTGACGCCGATTTTTCTGTATACCACAGATGAAAATGGCAATCAGGTGGTGCGCGGAGGAGCGACTTTTACCATTGTTGCAGGTGTGTTTTCTGTCTGCGCTGTGATCTGCTATCTCATTTGCTACCGGTTGACCACGGAGCGGGTGTCGGTGGAGAAGAAGGCGGATACAAAAGAGATGACGCTTTTGAATACTTTCGGAGCGATCGCGAGAAGCCGCGCGCTACTCGGAATCATCGGCGCTGCGGTTTTTCTTTTGCTCAGTCAGCTTCTCATCACGACCATGAACAATTACATTTACCCAGATTATTTTGGAAATGCTGGGGGAATTTCTATTTTTACTTTGCTGTCAACGCTTGTGATGCTGGTTGTGGTGGCGCCGCTGAGTGTGCCGATTTCCAGGCGCTTTGGCAAAAAGGAGGCCTCTGTGGTGGGGATGCTCTCCTCCGGGGCAATTTTTACGCTTATGTATTTTTTGCGGATTCAAAATATGTGGGCATTCTTGATTCTGTCCATCGCCGGGTATCTTGGACTTGGATTTTTTAACACGGTCATCTGGGCCAACATTACGGATGTCATCGATGAGCAGGAGGTGCGGGTCGGGCAGCGGGAGGATGGCACGGTCTACGCAGTATATTCCTTTGCAAGAAAAGTTGGGCAGGCACTGGCGGGGGGCGTCGGTGGCTGGGCACTGGAGATCATCGGCTATGAGTCCGCTGCTGCGGCGCAGACCGGGGAGGTGCTCTCAGGTCTGTACGCCACTGCGACCATCGTTCCGGCAATTGGCTTTTTTGTGGTGGCTCTTTTGCTGTGGTTTGTCTACCCACTCGACAAAAAGAGCGTGGAGGAAAATGTTGCAGTGCTCAGGAAAAGAAGAGCTGAGCAAAACAACGAGTAGATTTTGAGAGATTTTTGCTCCCAACGCACTTAAAAATGTTAATCTTTTGTTAAAATTTCCCTGTTTTGTTGATTTTTTTGGATAAGATTTGGTATATTGAGAAAAAGGGAGTAGTTGGCATCTTTTTAGATGTGTACGACGCCGTCAATACGATTTCAGAATGAGCGCTGGAATCCGGTTCGTAATGAAACAGCGAGACTTTTGTTGCAATTTCAGAGGACATTGCAGCGGGGGTGTCGCTTTTTTATCCGGGTTACACAGGATGATGCCTCCGGCAAGAAAAACGGAGGAAGAAAGATGGATATGTGGATGCAAATGTTGTTGCTGGTGCTTGGGTTTACGATGCTGGTAAAGGGGGCGGACTGGTTCGTGGATGGCTCCGCAGGGATTGCGGACCGATTTGGGGTGCCGCAGCTTGTGATTGGGCTTACCATCGTGGCAATGGGGACGAGCGCGCCGGAGGCGGCGGTCAGTATCACAGCGGCGCTTAAGGGCAGCGCGGATATCACAATCGGAAATGTGGTCGGAAGTAATATTTTAAATATTCTCATTATACTGGGAATCACTGCAGCAATTGTGTCTGTGGAGGTGGCGGGATCCACAATCCGCTACGAGATTCCATATATGATATGGATTACGCTCCTTCTTCTGGTTCTTGGGCACACGGGGAATAGCATCGGGTTTGGTGAGGGAGTGATCTTGTGGATTGCATTTCTCCTCTACCTTGGATATCTGTTTGTGATGGCGAAGAAGAATAAGGAGGAGGTGTCACAGGAGGGACATGATCAGCCGCTCTGGCAACTTTTAGGGGCAGCGGTGCTTGGGCTTATCCTCATTGTGTGGGGCAGCGATGTGACGGTGGATGCAGCGACGGCGATCGCAAAGTCAGTGGGACTGAGCGAGCGTTTTATCGGGCTTACGATTGTTGCACTTGGAACTTCTCTCCCGGAGTTGTTTACGTCTGTCTCCGCGGCGATGAAGGGAAAGGCGGATATTGCGATCGGCAACATTGTCGGGAGCAATATTTTCAATATTTTATTTGTGGTGGGAACGACGGCGCTGATCACACCGGTTGCCTTCGCACCCAATTTTGCCATTGACACGCTCGTGGCGCTGGCAGCTGGAGCTC
>CAJLGN010000081.1 GCA_905206195.1 uncultured Roseburia sp. | reverse complement strand
GATGGAAGTACGCAGTGGTGGAGGAGACGCGCCCAGGGGAGTATTTTCCGGTTGCTGAGAATGAGCGGGGCGCTTATATTTTTAACTCCAAAGATCTTTGCATGATCGAATATATCCCGGAATTGATGGAGTCGGGGATTGACAGTTTTAAAATAGAGGGTAGAATGAAGACAGCACTCTATGTGGCAACCGTGGCGAGTACTTACCGCAGGGCGATCGATGATTACAAGGAGGCGCCGGAACTTTATAAAAAGAATCTGCCCTGGTATTTAGACGAGATATCCAACGGTACTTACCGCCAGTTCACCACCGGGTTTTTCTTTGGGAAGCCGACGGATGAGACACAGATTTATGACAATAATACCTATGTGAAGGAGTACACATATCTGGGGATTATCGGGGCACAGAATGGACAGGGACTCTACCGCATCGAGCAGCGCAATAAGTTCTCGGTTGGGGAGGAGATTGAAGTCATGAGGCCAAACGGGGACAATCTCACCGTGACGGTGCGGCGGATCACTGATGAGGACGGCAGCGAGATGGAGGCTGCGCCGCATCCGAAGCAGGTCCTCTATATTGATTTGGGACAGCCGCTGGAGCTGTACGATATTTTGCGAAGAAGAGAATAGGATGGTGGGGACGATGAAGCAGGAGAAATATGTTGCATATGTAGGAACTTACACTCATGAGAACAGTGTTGGAATCCATATCTACGACGTCGATGTGGAGACTGCGAGCTTAAAGGAGAGAAAGGTGGTTCCAATCAACAATCCGTCGGATCTGGTCGTCTCCAAGGATCGCAAATATTTGTATTCTATCGCGGACGAGGGTGTGGAGGCTTTTTGCATCGAGAAGGACGGGGATCTCACACCGATCAACAAGCGGTGGATCGGCGGTATGCGGGGCTGTTATGTGGAGGTGGATGATGAGAACCGCTATCTGTTCGTGGGCGGACATCACGACGGACGTGTAAGTATGATGCGGCTTCTGGAGGATGGAAGCATCGGAGACATTGCGGACGGCGTATTTCACAAGGGGATGGGGCGGAGTATTGCACAGCGCAATTTCATCCCGCACGTGGACTGCGTGAAGCTGACGCCGGATCAGAAATTTCTCTGTGCAGTGGACAACGGCCTGGATCAGGTGAAGATTTACCGGGTGGATTATGAGCGCGGGAAGCTCAAGCTGCTCGATATCATCCGTGGACAGCTGGAGTCGGCGCCCCGCATGATTCGATTCTCAAGGGACGGCAGATGCGCTTATATTTTATATGAGTTGGGGAATGCCATCGAGGTGTACAATTACTCGGTGGTTGGAGATGTGCCGGTGTTTGAGAAGATTCAGACAGTCAGCACCGTGTCGGAGAAGGAAGATGGTCTGTGCGCAGCGTCCGGCAGGGGGGTATCGCGCAGCGGCAAATACCTATTCTGCAGCAACTCCGGCGTGAACTCTGTCGTGTGTTATGAGATCGACGGGCAAACCGGCATGTTGGAGAAAGTCTTCGCGACGATGGTGAGCAGCGATTACCCAAAGATGCTCGCAATCTTCCCGGATGAGAAGCATTATCTGACCCTGAATAACAATTCTAACGATATCTTTTCCTATAAGATTGACTTTGAAAAAGGTTACTCACTGCGGGTGGGAGCTGGCGTGAAAGTGGATAAGCCCAATTCTATCTATATCTTGAAATTGCAGGAAAATTAAAAAGTTGAGTGCGCGCGATGGCTGTCCTCGGGAGAGATTCCGGGACAGCCATTCGTTGCAGATGGGGCTGTTTCGACGAGGTTTGGAAAATCACGCTGCCAAATGAAGGGTATGTGTATTTGCTGTGCATTGTAATTTCATAAAACAAGAATGATATCCCGCATCCTGGATATAGTTAATAAGGAAAGGAAACGATCGGGAAGAGGAATCGTGATGGAAGGCGGGTACGGATATGGACAGAGAAGAGCAGCTGCGGCGGCAGAAACAATTTTTGATCAAATTTGCGTACTGGGCGGTGTGGGGGATGACTGGGGTTTTGCTACTGAAATTTGCGGGTCCCGTTCTGTTGCCGTTTTTGGTGGCATTTTTGGTGGCGTGGCTGCTGGCATACCCGATTGCGTACGTCTCCGAGAAAACAAATCTGAAGAGAAATCTGGTGGCGGTCGTCTTCGTCGCGCTTTTCTACGCATTGGTGGCAGTGCTATTGTATCTTTTGGGAAGCCGGGTGGTGGGATTGATCCGTGGGGTGTCCAAGGAGATCACGGTTTTTTTGTCGGGAACAATTTTTCCTATGGTGGAGAATTTTTGTATATGGATGGAGCAGATTGCGGGGGAGGGCGCACAGGCAGACGGCGCGCTGCAGGCGGCGCGCGGCGGGTCCGCGGGGACGCTCGCGCGGGCAGGCCAGATGGTAGCCGGTGTCTCCGGGACGGTCATAGACGGCGTCTCAAGTATCGCGGTCTCAATTCCCGGCATCTGTATGAATGTGCTCCTTGCGGTGATTGCGACGATGTTCATAGAGCTGGATCTTCCCGGCATCGTGGCATTCTTAAAAAGGCAGGTGCCCGATCGGTGGAGGAGAACCATCGGGGACGTGCGGGCATACACCGTGGGAACACTTGGAAAGTGCCTGCTTTCTTACGCTTTAATTCTAGGGATGACGTTTGTGGAACTGGCGGTCGGGTTTTTGATTCTGGGGATTGACGGGGCATTTTCCATTGCTTTTCTCGTGGCAGTGCTCGATATCCTTCCGGTGTTTGGGACTGGGACTGTGCTGCTCCCGTGGATGGTGATCGCGCTTGCGTCTGGGAATCTGGCTATGGGAATCGGAGTGCTGATGATCTATCTCATCATCACAGTGGTGCGCAATATCGTGGAGCCAAAGCTGGTCGGACAGCAGATGGGACTTTCCCCGGTGGTGATGCTGCCCTGCATGATCGTGGGGGTGAAGCTTTTTGGCATCATCGGTCTTTTTGGCGTGCCGTTTGCGGTTGCATTTTTGAAAAGTCTAAATGATCGGGGTGTCATCCACATTTTTAAAAATCTATAAGTGAAAATAGAGCAAGATATTAGTGTTTCTTATCAATTGAGAAAAAATGACGCAAAATACTCTTTTTTCTGAAAATACGGGAAAATTCGTATTGACTGGTTTTTTTTGCTGTGCTAAATTGGCATTGTATTTTCAAAAAATCGCAGGTGAGGAAAGGGTATGGAGTTGATTATGAAAAGAGTATTGAGCATGTTACTTACCATGGGGCTCGTCGTCTCTATGATGGCCGGATGCGGTTCCGGGGATGGAGAGACTGCGGGCGGGAGCGCTGCGGCGGGAAGCGCGGCAAATAAAGAAGCCGGGGAGCCGGTGGCAGCCTCCGATCTCAAGGTTGGTATTATTTATATTGGTGATGAGAACGAGGGATATACGGCAGCTCACATGGAGGGGATCAGCCAGATGATTGAGACGCTCGGGCTATCTGAGGATCAGGTGATCGAGAAGACGAACGTTTTGGAGGATGAGTCCTGCTACGATGCGGCGGTGGATCTGGCGGAGCAGGGATGTGACATTGTATTCGGAAACAGCTTTGGTTTTGAGACCTATATGCTTCAGGCGGCAGAGGAGTATCCCGAGGTTGAGTTCTGTCACGCAACCGGCTATCAGGCGGCGGGCTCTGGTCTTTCCAATATGCACAATTATTTTACGGCGGTGTACGAGTCGCGCTACGTGTCCGGCGTTGTCGCAGGTATGAAGCTAAACGAGATGATTGGGGACGGCGTGATCACCGCGGATGCCGCAAAGATCGGATATGTCGGGGCATTCCCGTTTGCGGAGGTTATCTCCGGCTTCACTTCCTTCTATCTCGGAGCAAAGAGCGTATGTCCGAGCGTTACGATGGAAGTACAGTACACGAACAGCTGGGGCGATATGTCAGGCGAGGCCGAGGTTGCCACAAAACTGATCGATGACGGCTGCGTGCTGATCAGCCAGCATGCGGACACGACAGGGGCTCCGAGTGCATGTGAGGAAAAAGGAGTTCCGTGCGTCGGCTACAACATCGACATGATCTCCGTTGCACCGGGCAGCGCGCTGACTTCCGCATCCATCAACTGGGGACCATATTACACCTACGCGGTGGAGTCTGTGTTAAAGGGCCAGACGATCGCGACCGACTGGTGCCAGGGCTACAAAGAGGGTGCAGACCGAATCACAGCCTTAAATGAGACAGCAATCGCAGAGGGAACCAAAGAGAAGGTTGCGGAGATTGAGACCGCGTTAAAAGAGGGCACCCTGCACGTATTCGATACAGCCACCTTCACCGTGAACGGCTCCTCCTTGGAGGATCTGATCGCACAGGGCGGCGATTACGAGAAGTACAGCGCGTACGTATCGGACGGGTATTTCCACGAGTCCGAGATTGCGAGCGCGCCGTCATTTGATCTGATTATCGACGGCATCACTTCTGCGGCAAATTAGTCCTGTGCAAGTTTGGCAAAAAGCCTGGACTTAAACTGAACCTTGGCTCACTTTGCCAAACTCAAACGGATTATTATGTGTCGCAATCTATTTTAGAAGTATGAAAAACAAGCGGAACCGCAAGGCGTACGAGAAGATGCCCGCAGTTCCGCGGTTTACGTTAAAGGAGGATGACTTGTGGAACCGGTGAATGCGATTGAGCTTAGAGGTGTGACAAAGCGCTTTGGGGAGGTTGTCGCGAATGACAACGTGAATCTCACAGTAAAAAAGGGCGAGATACTCTCGATTCTGGGGGAGAACGGGAGCGGAAAGACGACGCTGATGAATATGCTTTCCGGGATTTATTTTCCGGACGAGGGGGAGATTCTGGTCGGGGGGAAAGTGGTTACGATCCGATCTCCGAAGGACTCTTTCGCGCTTGGGATCGGGATGATTCACCAGCATTTTAAGCTGATCAATATCCTGACAGCCGCCGAAAATATTATTCTGGGACTGCCGGGAAAAGGACGCCTGAACAGAAAGCAGGTGGAGGATGAGATCGCAGAGCTCACTGATCGCTACGGTTTTGATTTAAATCCGGGGCAAAAGATCTATGATATGTCGGTGTCCCAGAAGCAGACGGTTGAGATCTTAAAGGTGCTCTACCGCGGCGCGGATATCCTGATCCTTGATGAGCCGACTGCGGTGCTCACGCCGCAGGAGACGGAGAAGCTGTTTGCCGTGCTGCGCAACATGAGGGCTGCGGGTAAATCCATCATCATCATCACCCACAAGTTAAATGAGGTGCTCGCGCTTTCTGACCGCGTGGCGGTGCTTCGCAAAGGCAGATACATAGATACGGTACAGACCGCGGACGCCACGGTGGAATCTCTCACCGAGATGATGGTGGGCGAGAAAATTCGTCTGGACATCAACCGCACCGAACCGGAGGGGGCGCAAAAGCGCATCGAGATGCGCGGCATCACCTGCCGCAACAAGGAGGGGCTTAAGGTACTTAAGGAGGCGTCCTTCACGGCCTACAGTGGAGAGATCCTCGGCGTAGCGGGAATCTCGGGAAGCGGGCAGAAGGAGCTTTTAGAGTCCGTGGCGGGACTACAGCTCATTGAGAGCGGTGAGATTTTATACTATCCGCCGGAGGGGGAGACCAAGAAGATTTCCGAGATGCGGGCGGAGGATATCAAGAAATTGGGGATCACTTTGTCCTTTGTGCCGGAGGACAGACTCGGGATGGGGCTCGTCGGTTCGATGGATTTGACAGACAACATGATGATCCGCAGCTACAAGGACGGCAGCGGCTTTTTTGCCGATCGCAAGGCTCCAAAGAAACTGGCGCAGGAGATCGTCGATCAGCTTGAGGTCGCAACGCCCGGTGTGGGTACTCCGGTCAGCCGCCTGTCCGGTGGAAACGTGCAGAAAATTCTGGTGGGGCGCGAGATCGCTGGCAACCCCACGGTGCTCATGGTGGCTTACCCGGTGCGCGGGCTGGATATCAACTCCTCCTACACCATCTACAACCTGCTGAATGCACAGAAGGAGAAGGGGGTTGCTGTGATCTGTGTCGGCGAGGATTTGGACGTGCTTTTGGCGCTGTGCGATAAGATTTTGGTGCTTGCCGGCGGAAAGGTCGCGGGTGTGGTGGATGCGAGAAGCACCACAAAGGAGAAACTTGGATGGATGATGACCGGCGCAGGGGAGGAGAGATAGACAAATGAGCAGAGAGAGGACAGTTGCGAATAAAGAACCGTTTGTTCGCATGATAAAAAGAGATACGATTTCGACGGCGAAGGCTTGGGGCGTTCGGGCAATCGCGGTGATTCTGTCGCTGGTTGTGGCAGGGCTTGTGATTGTTGCGATCACAAAACAGAATCCGATCCAGGTGTATTTTGGCATCGCGGATGGAGCGATCGGAACGAACCGGCGCATGTGGGTTACGATCCGGGAGACTGTAGGGCTTCTTTGCATTGCCGTTGGACTCACCCCGGCATTTAAGATGAAATTCTGGAACATCGGCGCGGAGGGGCAGATCCTGATGGGTGGGGCCGCAACCGCAGGGAT
>CAJLGN010000080.1 GCA_905206195.1 uncultured Roseburia sp. | reverse complement strand
ATCGTGATGTTCAGCTTTCAGCAGATCCAGCTAAAGGCGATTGAGCAGACTTACGGGATTGAGAGGGAGGATTATAGTTATTTTTCAAATTCCATGCAGCTTTTAAGCCGTTTTACCCAGGGCTCCTTCGAGAGGATTAAGGATACGACGCAGAGGTATCCTGAGAAGATGGAGGATGAGGCGTATCTGCGGGAGCTGAATGCAGTTTTGGAGACAAAGTGTTCCTATCTCGTGGTGAGAAAGGGAAATAAGCTAGTTTATGTGGGACGGGATGCGGGGATATCGATCCTCATGGAGCTCCCGGCATATGGGGACAGCAGCGCGGATGGGAACACCGGCATCTATATCGACGGTGAGGAGCAGGCGCTGATTAAGCAGATTGATTTTGCCTATCAGGACGGAAGCGAGGGAAGCGCGTTTATCATCACGATTCTGGAGGAGACAGTGCCGGAGATCAAGAATCTGATGGCGGATGTGATTGTCTCTATTCTGTTGATTCTTCTGCTCACCGCGTGCATGCTCACGGTGTGGATCTACACCAGCCTGATCAATCCGATCAAGAAGCTTCAGATCGCGGCACAAAATATCAAGGACGGGAATCTGGATTTCACGGTGGATGTGGAGAGCCGTGATGAAATCGGGGAGCTTTGTAAGAATTTTGAGGAAATGCGTCAGAGATTAAAGGACAACGCGGAGGAGAAGATTTCCGGTGAGAGGGAAAACAAGACGCTGATCAGTAACATTGCCCATGACTTGAAAACGCCGATCACGGCGGTGAAAGGGTATGCGGAAGGTTTGATTGACGGCGTGGCGGATACCCCGGAGAAGCGGGACAGATATATCAAGACGATCTATAATAAAGCGAATGAGATGGACACGCTGCTCAATGAGCTGACACTTTATTCCAAGATTGATACCAACCGCATTCCCTACAATTTTGCCAAGATGAACGTATCGGAGTATTTTGGGGACTGTATCGAGGAGATAGGGTTCGATCTTGAGGCCAAAAATATTGGGCTTGCCTATTTTAATTATGTGGATGAGCAGGTGCAGATCATTGCTGATCCAGAGCAGCTAAAGCGCGTGATTAACAATATTGTCGGAAATTCTGTCAAGTATTTGGATAAACAGAGAGGGCTGATCAACATACGTGTCAAGGACGTCGGAGATTTTATTCAGGTGGAGATTGAGGACAACGGCAGGGGAATTGCTTCGCGTGATATTCCTTATATTTTCGATCGCTTCTACCGCGCGGATGCCTCGCGAAATTCTGCGACGGGCGGCAGCGGCATTGGACTGTCCATCGTAAAAAAGATTGTGGAGGATCACGGGGGCAAGATCTGGGCGACCAGCAAGGAGTCCATCGGAACGGTGATGTATTTTGTAATACGAAAATATCAGGAGGTGCCAAATGAGCAAGGTATTGATAATTGAGGATGAGGTCGCGATTGCGGATCTGGAAAAGGACTATCTGGAGCTGAGTGGCTTTGAGGTGGAAACCGAAAATGACGGTTTGGTGGGACTCAAGCGAGCATTGTCCGAGGACTTTGATATGTACATTTTGGACTTGATGCTCCCCGGCGTGGATGGATTTGAGATCTGTAAGCAGATTCGGGAGGAGAAGAACACGCCGATCCTGATGGTTTCCGCGAAAAAAGATGACATTGATAAAATCCGTGGCCTGGGACTTGGAGCGGACGATTATATCACAAAGCCGTTTTCGCCGAGTGAGCTGGTGGCGCGCGTCAAGGCGCATCTGGCTCGCTATGAACGGTTGATCGGCAGCAATACACCTGAAAATGATGTGATTGAGATTCGCGGTATTCGTATTGACAAGACAGCCAGGCGCGTTTGGATCAACGGGGAGGAGCGGCAATTCACCACGAAGGAGTTCGATCTGCTCACATTCCTCGCGGAGAATCCCAACCACGTATTTACCAAGGAGGAGCTGTTCCGCGAGATCTGGGATATGGAATCGATCGGCGACATCGCAACCGTGACTGTCCACATCAAGAAGATTCGCGAGAAGATTGAGATGAATACCAATAAGCCGCAGTATATAGAGACTATCTGGGGAGTGGGGTACCGCTTTAAATTATAGGATAGAGAGCCCAGATAGTCTGATGGATGCGCATGAGCGCGCAGAAGCGCAGAGCGCTCTGTGTCTGGGAAAATAAACAGTAGATAGATGATCAAAGGAGGAAATATGTATGAAGGTTGCAATCACGTACAAGAGCCGGACGGGAAATACAAAGCAGGTCGCGGAAGCGATGAGAGACGAACTAAAAAGTGAGGAGATCGTTTATTTTGGAACGCCGGAGCGGGAGATTGATGCGGATGTATATTTTATCGGTTCCTGGACAGATAAGGGGACATGTGACGGGGAGATTACAGAGCTTCTTCAAGTGATGGAGGGAAAGAAAATCGCATTTTTCGGCACGGCGGGATTTGGCGGTTCTAAGGAGTATTACCAGGCATTGTCTGCGCGGGCATGCGGTGTAATTCCAGCTTCCAATCAGGTGCTCGGAAGCTTCTATTGTCAGGGAAAGATGCCGATGGCTGTGCGCGACCACTATGTGAATCTGTTGCGCGAGCACCCGGAGGATCAGAAGCTTGAGGTGAGCGTCCAGAATTTTGACGATGCACTGTCCCATCCGGATGAGAGTGATCTGACGAATGCGGCAGAGTGGGCGCGGGCCATGATGCAGGTCGCTGGGTGAGAACTGACCAAATTTTAATCTAGAAAATTGTTGATAAAAAGAAGCTTATGTGTTGGAATAAGAGAGAGCATAAGTTTCTTTTTTGTTGGAGAGTGCCGCGAGCAGGAAGAAATGCGCGCAGAGAGGAGCAGCGTGGTGGATGGACAGAGCATTGTGTATATTATATGAGGATGACGAGCTGCTCGTCTGCAGGAAGCCCCAGGGCGTGGCGGTGCAGACGAAGCGGCTGGGGCAGGCGGATATGGAGAGCCTGCTGAAAAATTACCGGGCAGAAAAGGGGGAGCTGCCGCACATCCACTTAGTGCACCGCCTGGATCAGCCGGTGGAGGGAGTCATGGTATTTGCCAAGACGAAGGAGACGGCGGCGGAGCTTGGTCGGCAGATTGCAGCAAAGCAGGCGGATAAATATTACTATGCCGTGGTGGATGGCATCCCTCAGAAGAAAAAGGGAACACTGGAGGATTATCTGCTGCGGGATGGGCGGGCGAATACGTCTGCGGTCGTGGAGAGAGGCACGCGGGAGGCGAAGCGGGCGGAGCTTTTCTACGAGGTGGTTGAGACCGGGGGCGGCAGAGCACTCCTTCGTATCCGGCTTGAGACAGGGCGGCATCATCAGATCCGAGTACAGCTCGCGCACGCAGGGATGCCGATTGTGGGGGATAGGAAGTATAATTTTAGGGAAAATATTGCCCCCTCGGGGAGTGGACTTTTGCTCTGTTCTTACAAAATTGGGTTCAAGCATCCCAAAACGCGCAGGAATCTGACGTTTGAAATTGACAAGCCCTACCATTTGGCATAAAATCTAAAGTTGTGCAGACTTTATTGCTTCTGCACCTGAACAGGAACCTGAGGGCTGCTTGCAATGGCAGTAAGGGCTATTAGAATAAGGAGATACAGGATGGCGAAGGATAATAAGAAGTTAGTGGAGGCGATCACATCGATGGATGTCGATTTCGCTCAGTGGTACACCGATGTTGTAAAAAAAGCGGAGTTGATTGATTACTCTTCCGTGAAGGGTTGTATGATCATCAAGCCGGCTGGATATGCTATTTGGGAGAATATTCAGCAGGAGCTGGACCGCAGATTCAAGGAGACTGGTGTGGAGAACGTGTACATGCCGATGTTCATTCCGGAGGGTCTGTTGGAGAAGGAGAAGGAGCACGTGGAAGGCTTTGCGCCGGAGGTGGCGTGGGTGACACACGGAGGGTTAAGTCCGCTGCAGGAGCGCCTCTGTGTCAGGCAGACAGCAGAGACGCTGTTCTCTGATTTTTATAAGAATATCATCCAGTCGTACCGCGACCTCCCCAAGGTCTACAACCAGTGGTGTTCCGTCGTGCGCTGGGAGAAGGAGACGAGACCGTTCCTGCGCTCCAGAGAGTTTTTGTGGCAGGAGGGACACACCGCTCATGCGACCCAGGAGGAGGCCGAGGAGCGCACGGTACAGATGTTGAACCTCTATGCGGATTTTTGCGAGGAGTTTCTCGCCATGCCGGTTGTGCGCGGGCGCAAGACCGAGAAGGAGAAGTTCGCGGGTGCGGAGGCGACCTACACGATCGAGGCGCTGATGCACGACGGAAAGGCATTGCAGTCTGGAACCAGCCATAATTTCGGTGATGGATTTGCAAAGGCATTCGGAATTCAGTACACGGACCGCGACAATAAATTACAGTATGTGCACCAGACTTCCTGGGGTATGACAACCCGCCTGATCGGCGCAGTCATCATGGTACACGGCGATGATTCTGGTCTGGTGTTGCCGCCGCGGGTCGCCCCGGTGCAGGCGGTGGTCATTCCCATCCAGATGCAGAAGGAGGGAGTCCGCGAGGGGGCGCAGGAGGTATGTGAACGCCTTGCAGGGGTCTGCCGCGCAAAGCTTGACGATTCGGAGAAGAGCCCGGGATGGAAGTTTGCCGAGCAGGAGATGCGGGGTATCCCGGTTCGTGTGGAGCTTGGCCCGAAGGATATCGAGGCGGGCAAGTGCGTGATTGTGCGCAGAGACACCCGCGAGAAGATTGAGGTCGCCTTGGATGAAATCGATGCGAAGCTGCCGGCTCTTTTAGAGACGATTCAAAAAGATATGTTTGAGCGTGCGCGGGCGCATCGGGATGCGCATATCTGGGATGCGCAAGGCTACGAGGAGCTGAAGGATATCGCGGCAAACAAGCCGGGATTCATCCGCGGTATGTGGTGTGGGGACCAGGCGTGTGAGGATAAGATCAAGGAAGATCTGGCAGTGACATCGCGCTGTATGCCGTTCCACGATCAGGAAGAGATCGCGGACACCTGCGTGTGCTGCGGCAAGCCTGCTCACAAGCTGGTATACTGGGGAAAGGCATATTAGAAAGATAAGAGGCTGTCTGAAAATATAGAATTCATTCTGTACAGAAGTTACAGAGCGGATTGATATTTTACAGCGGCCTCATTTTATTTCTGGCGTTTGGACCAAGCAGGGCGGATTTTTGTGGGCACAGGGGGAGATTTGATGGAAAATAGGAAAATTCAGTTGCCGGACAAAGTGGCGCACATTATTGATATCTTGACAAAGCAGGGCTGCGAGGCCTATGCAGTTGGCGGCTGCGTGCGGGATTCTATGCTTGGCCGCGTGCCACAGGACTGGGACATCACCACCTCCGCCAAGCCAAAGCAGGTCAAGGCGCTGTTTCGCCATACGATCGATACCGGTATCCAGCACGGGACGGTGACGGTCATGATCGACCGAGAGGGTTTTGAGGTCACGACCTATCGCATAGACGGGGCGTACGAGGACGCCAGGCATCCCAAAGAGGTAATTTTTACGGGGAATCTTCTCGAGGATTTAAAACGCCGTGACTTCACCATCAACGCGATGGCGTACAATGAAAGGGATGGTCTTGTGGATGCCTTCGATGGAATTGGAGACTTAGCCCGCGGTGTGATCCGCTGCGTGGGATGTGCAACGGAGCGTTTTTCGGAGGATGCGCTTCGAATGCTGCGCGCGATTCGGTTTGCAGCACAGCTGGGCTTTGCGATTGAGGATGAGACAGAGTGCGCGATCGGGGAACTGGCGGGAAATATTGCAAAGGTCAGCGCGGAGCGCATTCAGACTGAGCTGGTGAAGCTTCTTTTGTCCGCGCACCCAGAGCGTATTGTGACGGCGTATCAGACAGGGCTTACGGCCGTTTTCCTCCCGGAGTTCGATGTCATGATGCGCACACAGCAGCGGAACCCCCACCATTGCTATCCGGTGGGAGAGCACACAGTGGAGGCGCTAAAGGGTGTGAGCGCCGACAAAGTGCTGCGCCTTGCAGCGCTGTTGCACGATGTGGCGAAGCCAATCTGCCGGACGACCGACGCGCAGGGAATCGATCATTTCTACGGGCATCCAGCGAAGGGGGCGGACATGGCCAGAACAGTTCTCCGCCGCCTGAAATTTGACAATGATACGACGGACCGCGTGTGCGCGCTGGTCAAGTGGCATGACGACAATCCTAAGCCTGTGGAGCCGGCGATCCGCAGGGCAATCCACCGGATCGGAATTGACCAATACCCGGCGATTTTTGCGGTAAAACGCGCGGACATTCGAGCGCAGAGCACCTATAGGCAGGAGGAGAAGCTGGCCTATGTCGATGCCTATGAGAAATTGTACTGCGAGATCATGGACAGGGAGGAGTGCATCAGCTTAAAGCAGCTTGCGGTGACGGGCTCCGACCTGATCGCGGCAGGGATGAAGCCTGGAAGAGAAATTGGTGAGATGCTAAAAGTGATGTTGGAGCTGGTTTTGGAGGAACCGGAGAGGAATACGAAAGAGGCGTTGATGGAGTTGGCGCGGGAGAGAATGTAGGAGGCCGGGCGCTGAAAGGCGGCGTG
>CAJLGN010000079.1 GCA_905206195.1 uncultured Roseburia sp. | reverse complement strand
GGTGATCATCGTGGTTGATCCAAATGCCACCGGTGAAGAAAGCGGGATCGCAGAAAATTTTTACGATAATTTTATCAGGGATGCCCGCTATATGTATCTGTTTCGAGGGCTTGGAAACACGCTGATTATCACGGTGTTTTCGCTGATTATCGGTATTGTGCTCGGATTTTTGATCGCTGTCGTGCGCACAAATCATGACAGAAACGGCGGATTTGCGATTTTGAATGCACTCTGCAGGGCTTATCTTGCCATTGTGCGTGGAACGCCGGTGATGATCCAGCTGCTCATTATCAATTTTGTCATTTTCCAGAGTGTTCACGCTGGGAAGCTTGTGGTCGCGATCATCGCATTCGGTCTAAATTCTGCGGCGTACGTGGCCGAGATCGTTCGCTCCGGCATTATGGCGGTGGACATCGGACAGTTTGAGGCGGGGCGCAGCCTTGGGCTTAACTATAAGCAGACCATGACGAGCATCGTTCTTCCGCAGGCGGTGAAAAATATTCTTCCGGCCCTCTGCAACGAGTTCATCAGCCTGCTGAAGGAGACATCGATCAGCGGTTACATCGGACTGATGGATCTGACCAAGGGCGGTGATATCATCCGAAGCTTAACCTACGAGGCGTTTATGCCGCTGATTGCAGTGGCGCTCATCTATCTGCTGATGGTGATGGGACTTAGCAAGGCGGTCAACACACTGGAAAGGAGACTGAGGAACAATGAGTGAAAATACAGTGATTTTGGAGGTCAATGATCTCTGCAAATCCTTCGACGGACACGAGGTGCTGCGGGGAATTTCCACCACGATACAAAAGGGGGATGTCCTGGCGCTCATCGGTCCGTCCGGCTGTGGAAAGTCGACGTTTCTGCGCTCCTTAAATCTCCTTGAGACACCCACGGGAGGGCATGTGCTGTTCGAGGGAACCGACCTGACAGATGCGTCGGTGGATATCAATCAGGTGCGGGAGAAAATTGGCATGGTATTCCAGCAGTTCAATCTTTTTCCGAATATGACAATTCGGGAAAATATCATGTTGGCGCCGGTAAAGCGCGGGAAAATGTCCGGTGAGGAGGCCGTGAAAAAGGCGGATGATCTCCTCGCCCGGATCGGACTTTTGGATAAGGCGGACGCCTACCCATCACAGCTTTCCGGCGGACAAAAGCAGCGCATCGCCATCGTTCGCTCGCTGGCGATGAGCCCGGATATCATTCTCTTTGACGAGCCGCCCTCCGCGCTTGACCCGGAGATGGTGGGGGAGGTGCTCAGTCTGATGAAGGAGCTGGCGGAGGACGGCATGACGATGGTCGTGGTGACCCACGAGATGGGATTTGCCAGGGAGGTGGCCAACCGCGTCATGTTCATCAACGACGGGATAATCCAGGAGGAGGGCACGCCGGAGGAGGTGTTCCGGAATCCGAAGAGCCCGAGGCTGCAGGAATTTTTGTCGAAAGTGCTGTAAAAGCAGAGCATATTTTGGGTGTACAGCGTAAAAGACAGGCTGTCACAAAATGCAAATTTCATCCTCAGCTTCTGGGAGTGTCTATAAGAAATTTATAGATACCACACAGAAATTGCAGGTTGATACAGCATTTTGCGGCAGCCCTTTTCCATTTGCAACCGCAGATATTTTGTGTTAGTATGTTTCGTGGAAATATGCACCGTGGGGCAAGCAGAGCATTTGTGCCGAGGGCAGATCAAAGGAGAATTTTCATGAAGTGGAATAAATACACGATAGAGACGACCACCGCGGCCGAGGATTACATGAGTTCCATGTTGATGGAGCTAGACATCGAGGGCGTTGAGATTGAGGACAATATCCCTCTTTCGCGGGAGGATCAGGCGGATATGTTCATCGATTTTCTGCCGGAACTTCCGCCGGACGACGGCGTGAGTCACGTCAGCTTTTATCTGGAGGAGAACGGGCAGGACTACACGGAACTGTTAAAGCAGGTCAGAATGGCGCTTGAAAAGCTGCGGGAAATTGTGGATGTCGGGAGCGGCGTGATCACTTCCGATCAGACCGAGGATCTGGACTGGATCAACAACTGGAAGAAATTTTTCACTTCTTTCTATATTGACGATATCTTGATCAAGCCGACCTGGGAGGAGCTCGAGGAAAAGGACGCGGACAAGTTTTTGATTGAGATTGATCCAGGTGTGTCCTTTGGAACTGGAAAGCACGAGACGACGCAGCTTTGTATTCGCCAGCTTTTAAAGTATATACGGGGCAATGCGGACTACACACCGCAAAACAGGGCGCCGAAGGTGCTTGACGTCGGCTGTGGCAGCGGCATCCTGTCCATCGTGGCGCTAAAGCTCGGCGCATCGGAGGTGGTGGGCACAGATCTGGATGCGGACTGTATGACATCCACGCGCGCGAACATGGAGGTCAATCACCTGGATGCAGGACTTGGCACTTTTTATGTTGGAAACCTGATTGACGATGCGCATCTGCAGCGGAAGGTCGGAACGGAGGAGTACGATATTGTGGTGGCAAACATCCTCGCGGACGTTATCATTCCGATGGCGTCTGTGATTCCGTCCCGCTTAAAGAAGGGCGGTTATTTTATTACTTCGGGCATCATCGATTTTAAAGAAAAAGAAGTGATGACGGCGATGGAAGATGCGGGGCTTGAAATCACAGAGATCAATCACCAGGGCGAGTGGGTTAATATCACGGCGCGCAAGCCGGAGGATTAATATGTATCAGTTTTTTGTGGAGGATTTTCAGGTCGGGGATTTGAGCGTGACTATCGAGGGCGGCGACGTCAATCATATCCGCAATGTGCTCCGCATGAGGGCGGGAGAAAAGGTCCGTATCAGCACAGCATCCGGGAAGAATTATCTCTGCAGACTGGCTGAGATTGGGGAGATGTGCGTGCAGGCGGAGATACTCACCGCCGATGTGGAGGACACGGAGTTGCCGAACCGAATCTGCCTCTTCCAAGGACTCCCAAAGAGTGATAAGATGGAACTTATCATCCAAAAGGGGGTGGAGCTTGGGGCGTGCGAGATCATTCCGGTGGCGATGAAGAACTGTGTGGTGAAGATGGATGAAAAAAAGGCTGCGGCGAAGACGCAGCGGTGGCAGGAGATTGCAAAGAGCGCCGCAAAGCAGCCCAAGCGAAGCTTGATTCCCACAGTCCACGAGCCTATGGACTATAGGCGGGCGATTGCACTTGCGGGGGAGATGGAGGTGAAGCTGGTGCCTTACGAGAGTGCGCGGGGCATGGCAGCGACCAGGGAGGCGATCGAGTCGATACGCCCGGGACAGAGCATCGGTATTTTTATCGGTCCGGAGGGCGGGTTTGCAGATGACGAGATTGCGCTGGCGAAAGAGGCTGGGATGGAGCTTATTTCTCTGGGGAAGCGTATTTTGCGGACGGAGACGGCGGGGCTTACGGCTCTTGCAATATTGATGTATCATATGGAGTGCCGGATAGAGGAGTAGATAGATGGAAGTATATTTGGACAATTCTGCGACCACGCGCTGCAGTGAGCGAGCGAAGAATGTGATGGTGCAGGTTTTGACAGAGGACTACGGAAACCCGTCCTCCCTGCACAACATGGGGAAAAATGCTGAGGATTATCTGCGAGAGGCGCGGGAAAAAATCGCAAAGACCTTAAAGGTCGAGGAGAAGGAGCTTGTCTTTACCTCCGGCGGGACGGAGTCCAACAACATGGCGTTAATCGGCGGTGCCCTCGCGAATCCGCGGGCAGGCAGACACATCATCACAACCGGAATTGAGCACCCCTCCGTCAATGCACCGCTTGCATATTTGGAGGAGCTTGGCTATGAGATCACATGGCTTGGGGTGGATGAAGACGGTGTGATTTCGATTGACGAGCTGCGCGGCGCAATTCGGGAGGATACGGTATTGGTATCCATGATGATGGTGAACAATGAGATCGGCGCGATCGAGCCGGTGGAGGAGGTGGCGCGGGTCATCAAGGAAAAGAATCCAGGCACCCTGCTACACGTCGATGCAATTCAGGCGTACGGTAAATTTCGTATTTATCCGAAAAAATTGGGCATCGATCTGCTATCTGTCAGCGGCCATAAAATCCATGCGCCGAAGGGAACGGGCTTTCTTTATATCCGCGACAAGGTCAAAGTGAAGCCGATCATGTATGGAGGCGGGCAGCAAAAGAGTATGCGCTCCGGCACAGAAAATGTTCCGGGAGCGGCAGCGCTCGGCGAGGCTTCGGCGGAAATTTATGAAAATTTGGATCAAAAGATCGATCATATGTATCAGATAAAACAGCGGTTTATCGACGGGGTGATGCAGATTCCGGGTGTTTGCGTGAATGGGAAGATGGGCAGGGAGTCTGCGCCGCAGATCGTCAGCATAAGCATCGAGGACGTCCGCAGCGAGGTTATGCTGCACTCCCTCGAGGAATACGGCATCTACGTGTCAGCGGGAAGCGCATGCTCCTCCAATAAGCCGGCACCAAGCCGCACGCTGCAGGCGATCGGGTTGCCGAAAAAGCAGCTGGAATCGACCATTCGCATCAGCTTTTCCGTGAATACGACGGAGGGGGAAGTAGATTATGCGGTGGAGAGGATGCGGGAAATCATACCGTTCCGGCGAAAATTTATCAGACACTAAATCAGAGCGGACCCGCATCGGAGGCGCTCTGATAGGAAACTGTCGTTTCCGTAGCATTTTAACAGGAATTCTCTGCGTTTCGGTTTATGTCGGAGCGCTTCTTGCTGAGATTGTGCGGAAGTCGATTGTGAAATTTGCATTTTACAACAGCCTCCAGACAAGAAAAGGAGTATCACATGACATACAAAGCATTCTTAATCAAATATGCAGAAATTGCGATCAAGGGGAAGAATCGATATCTTTTTGAGGACGCGTTGGTTTCTCAGATGAACCACGCGCTCAAAAAGGTGGACGGGACATTTAAAATCCGCAAGGAGCAGGGAAGAATCTACGTGGAGATGGAAGGCCATTATGATTTTGACGAGGCGGTGGGTGCGCTGAAATGCATTTTTGGAATTGTTGGAATCTGCCCGGTCGTAATTTTGAAGGATGAGGGATTTGAGAAGCTCGCAGAGGAAGTGATTCACTACATTGACCAGATGTATCGGGACAAGCATTTTTCATTCAAGGTCAACGCGCGCCGTGCGAGAAAAAATTATCCGCTGGAATCTATGGAGATCAACGCGAAGCTGGGGGAGCGTATCTTAGCTGCATTCCCGCAGATGCGCGTGGATGTGCACAAGCCGGATGTGATGTTAAACATTGAGATCCGCGATCAGATCAACCTCTATTCAACCATCATTCCGGGGCCGGGAGGAATGCCGGTCGGAACCAACGGAAAGGCGATGCTTCTCTTGTCCGGCGGAATTGACAGTCCGGTGGCGGGCTACATGATTGCAAAGCGCGGCGTCGCCATCGATGCGACTTATTTTCACGCGCCGCCCTACACATCGGAGCGCGCGAAGCAAAAGGTCGTGGATCTGGCAAAAATTGTGGCAAAATATTCCGGTCCAATCAACCTGCACATTGTCAATTTTACGGATATCCAGCTCTACATTTACGAGCAGTGCCCGCACGAGGCGCTGACAATTATCATGCGCCGCTATATGATGAAGCTGGCGGAGCATTTTGCAAAGGAAAATAAGTGTCTTGGGCTGATCACGGGGGAGAGCATCGGGCAGGTGGCGAGCCAGACTATGCAGTCTTTGGCGGCGACAAACGAGGTGTGTACGATTCCGGTGTACCGTCCGCTGATAGGCTTTGACAAGCAGGAGATCGTGGAAATTTCGGAGAAAATTGACGCTTACGAGACATCTATTCTCCCGTATGAGGACTGCTGTACGATTTTTGTGGCGAAGCACCCGGTAACAAAGCCGAGTTTAAACGTCATAAAAAATGACGAGAAGAAGCTGGAGGAGAAGATGGATGATCTGATGCAGGCGGCGATTGAGACGGTGGAAGTGATTCGTGTGGAAGGGTAAAAAGATATCGTTGCACGGCGCTGTTGGAAATCATTCAGACAGTGCCTTTGCGCTTTCAGCGCAGTTGGATGCACGCTCCGAAATGGCACAAAAAAACCGCAGGGGGAAGTCTCCTGCGGTTCCAAATCGGATTAGATTAAATATGGCTTTAAGGTCTCCATAATCTCGTCCGTGTTGTCCTCGCCGTGGATTGCGAGGTCAATCGGTTTGGATAAATCTAAACTGAAGATACCCATGATGGACTTTGCATCGATGACGTATCTGCCAGAAATTAAATCGAAATCGAATTCATACTGCGTAATCGCATTGACGAAAGATTTCACTTTGTCAATCGAATTCAAAGAAATCTGTACTGTTTTCATGATAAAAAACCTCCTTAAGATTAACTGTTTCAACATAATTTTATAGTAATGGTTTTTTGTGGAAAAGTCAACATTAAAAGCAAGTGAAAAGTGGAGAAACAATGAAAAATATGAAAAGAGCAGCATTGCACAATTTAGGATGTAAGGTGAACGCGTACGAGACGGAGGCAATGCAGCAGAGCTTGGAGAGCGCAGGCTATGAGATCGTTCCTTTTACGGAGTATGCGGACGTCTATGTCATCAACACC
>CAJLGN010000078.1 GCA_905206195.1 uncultured Roseburia sp. | reverse complement strand
TGCATATTTTAGGGACGCAATTTTAGGAGAGCTGGCCAATGCGGGGGTGCGGGTGCATGTGTTTGGCGCGGACTGGGAATTTTTGCCCTGCAAAAGGCCGGAGAATATCATAAAAAATGGCGGGCAGGTGGATTCTGCCGTGTGCGTGCGTGCGGTGCGGGATGCGCGGATTTCTCTCAATATCATGCCGTGGTTTAAAGACGGCGTGCACGATCGCATTTTTACGGCGATGTTGCAGAAGACGGTCGCGCTCACAGACGGCAGCAAGTATTTGCGGGAGAATTTTGAGGATGGGCAGGGGCTGGTATACTTTTCCCTGGAGGAGCGGGGAAGGCTGCCGGAGATGATTGGCGGAATGCTGGAGGATCCCGCGCGCGCTGTAAACACCGCAGAGAGCGGATACCCGAGGGTTTATGCGGCGCATACCTGGCGGGAGAGAGCGAGATTTTTGGCGGAGGAGATTAGAGAAACTTATAGATAAGCATATCTTATAAAATTCAGTAATTAAATTCATGTGGCTAATAGGGTAAACTCGTTGTAAAATGGAAAGTCGAATGTTAAAATGAATCCAGACAGATGGTGTCAAGCGCGCATCTTGTCTGGATTTTTTGAAAAGTCGTTTTAATTTGGAACACACCTGTCACATGAAGGAGGATAAATCATGGAAATGATGTCATTGAAAAATGAGCTTGCGGGCAATGCGTACCCGGGAAGAGGGATTGTCATTGGAAAATCCGCGGACGGAAAGTGCGCAGTCGCGGCATATTTTATTATGGGGAGAAGCGAGAACAGCCGCAACCGTATTTTTGTGGAGGATGGAGAGGGTATTCGCACACAGGCGTTCGATCCTTCCAAGCTGACAGATCCGAGTTTGATTATCTATGCGCCGGTCCGCGTTCTCGGCAATAAAACAATCGTGACGAACGGCGACCAGACCGATACGATCTACGAGTTGATGGACAGGCAGCAGACATTTGAGCAGGCGCTTCGCACCAGAGAATTTGAGCCGGATGCCCCGAATTACACGCCGCGCATTTCCGGTATTATTCACATCGAGAACGGGATGTTCAACTACGCGATGTCCATTTTAAAGAGCGACAACGGCAGGCCGGATGCCTGCAACCGCTATACATTTGCCTACGAGAATCCGGCGGCGGGAGAGGGGCGTTTCATTCACACTTACACGGGGGATGGCAATCCGCTTCCGAGCTTTGCGGGTGAGCCGACCTGGGTTGGAATCCAGGGCGATATCGACACCTTTACGAGCGCGGTGTGGGAGAATCTGAACGGGGAGAATAAGGTATCTCTCTTCGTCCGCTATATTGATATTGCGACAGGAAGCTGCGAGACCAGAATTGTAAATAAAAACGTGTGAAATAACGGGGAGATCCCCGGATTTGTGCAGTAACAGAGAGGAAAGGATCGATAAAATAATGAGAGAATTAGAGTTAAAATATGGCTGCAACCCGAACCAGAAACCGTCTCGCATCTACATGGAGGACGGGGAGCTTCCAATCAAGGTGCTCTGCGGAAAGCCGGGTTATATCAATTTTCTGGACGCATGCAACGGCTGGCAGCTGGTGACCGAGTTAAAGCGGGCCACCGGGCTTGCCGCAGCGACCTCATTTAAGCACGTCTCCCCGGCGGGTGCGGCGGTGGGACTTCCACTCACCGAGGTGGAGCGCAAAATCTACTGGGTGGATGATATGGATGTGGAGTTCACCCCGCTCGCCAATGCGTATATCCGCGCCAGGGGGGCAGATCGTATGTCCTCCTTCGGAGATTTTATCGCTCTTTCGGACGTCTGCGACAAGGCGACTGCGCTTGTCATTAAGAGGGAGGTTTCGGACGGTGTGATTGCGCCGGGGTACACAGAAGAGGCGCTTGCGATCCTAAAGGAAAAGAAAAATGGCAATTATAACGTCGTTGAGATCGATCCCGCCTACGTTCCGGCGTCTATTGAGCGAAAGGAGGTGTTTGGCATCACCTTTGAGCAGGGTAGAAACGAGCTCGTCATCGACGAACATTTCTTTGACCATATTGTGACTGAAAATAAGGAGATTCCGCAAGCGGCAAAAACGGATCTGGCGATTGCCATGATTACTTTAAAATACACGCAGTCTAACTCCGTCTGCTATGTCAAGGGCGGGCAGGCGATCGGCATCGGGGCAGGGCAGCAGTCCCGCATCCACTGTACCAGGCTTGCGGGATCCAAGGCGGACAACTGGTGGCTGCGCCAGTCCCCGCAGGTATTATCCCTCCCATTTCAGGCGGGTATCAAGCGCGCGGACCGCGACAATGCCATTGATCTCTATATGGGAGAAGATTACATGGATGTTCTTGCAGACGGCGCGTGGGAGAATATTTTCACTGAGAGACCAGAGGTATTTACAGCGGCACAAAAGCGCGCGTGGCTCGACCAAAATACTGGCGTGGCGCTCGGTTCCGACGCATTTTTCCCGTTTGGCGACAACATCGAGCGCGCGAGAAAAAGCGGCGTGAGCTATGTGGCGCAGCCGGGCGGCTCTGTGCGCGACGACCATGTGATCGCAACCTGCAACAAATATGGTATGGCCATGGCATTTACAGGAATCCGCTTGTTCCATCACTGATGACAGAACAGAGAAAGCTGGGATACATCCTCCCGCATTTTGCGTGATAGTGGGAGGGTGTGCGACCTGCACCGGGAGGAGACGGAAACTAGAGAACGACGATCTTTCGCGCGTATTCGCTGCGGGTAGTCGTTCTATTTTTTTGCGCCTTGATCTGCTCATACAGATCCGCCGCAAAAATATCTTTTTTTAATAAGGCCAACGCATCACCGGATAGTATGCCTCCAGCGCTCGCAAGCTTTGTGACAAGCGGCGCTGCAGAGCGGGTTTTTATCTCCCGGAGGAGCGCGGTGGAATCTCTGCGCAAGCCCAGGATGCGCAGATAGGGGATGGCATCGAGGGCGCAAAAGTGCCGATAGTCCTCCTCTGTGAAGCGGAGAATTGTGTGCAGCAGAATCCGGCTCATACGGGTGTAGGTGATATCACGGCTTTTGTTTTGCTCGCAGAATTGTGTGAACGAGCAGAAGTGCATGCGGTTGCCGACAAGGCGGTTTGCGATGTCTGTATTGCAGTCTCCGATGCTAGATAAGGTTTCCGGTGTGGCGGAGAGAAGCAGATACCCCAGAATGGAGGAAAAATCGTCCGCCTGCACCGCGGGATTCTTGGAGAGGTAGTCATTTAGAACCAGGAGTGCCTGCGGCGGCATGGCTTTGCACAGGGAGGCCGGCGTGCCGGATAACCGGCGGCTTTCTGTGGAAGTGGAGCGCGCTGCGCTCTGTGTCCCAGCTCCAAATTGTAGCAGTATTTTGCGGATGGCGGTCGCGGAGGCGGCGGGAGACTTGGAATCCGCCCGGATATCTTCTTCGTGATACCCGGCCCCCTCCCGTTTGAGCAGAATGGGCTCCACGGAGGAGTCTCGCCGCTTCAACGCCTTCAAATACTCGATGGCGAGGATATTATTCGGGGTAGTTAGGATTTCGCCGAGTGTCTCCGGCGTGACTTTGCGCCGCTGTGGCATGCTCGCATCACAGCCCGGGGCAGCCTTTGTGTCTGTGTTTTGGGAGAGGGTGTCGCAAACTGCCCGCGCCCGCGCGCTGGGGAAGTTGAGTCCCCCCTTCAGGTAGGAGGAAAGTGCGCTCTGATAAGTTGTGGATTCCTCCACCAGGATATCAGAAATCTGTTTCAGAAGCGGGAGACGATCTGTTTCCGCGCCAAAACACAGGCCGTCCACGCAGCTCATCTTGTCAAACAGCGCCACGCTGGCCGCAGCGAAACGTTCAGCCGACGAGGTTGCCCAGAGGGCTGGGAGTTCGATCACGAGATCAGCACCGCAGACTAAGGCCATTCTGGCGCGGGCATATTTGTCGATGATCGCGGGGGCACCGCGCTGTACGAAGTCACCGCTCATGGCGATGACGATATAATCCGCCTTTGTTATTTCGCGAATTTTTCTGATTTGCCATGCATGTCCGTTGTGAAACGGATTGTACTCTGCAATGATGCCGATGACTTTCATAGGACCTCCAAAAGTGGGATATACTTTTGCATGAGACCATCATAACACTTACAATTCAGCGATACAATTGCTAAAAAATAATGTTAAAAAAATAACGTTAAAAATTTGGCATGCTGTTTCTGATTTTGTACAGAAACTGAATGAAAATATCTTGTACGCACCACCAATATGGCGTATACTAGACACATATGCAGTCTGGAAGATTTTAGGCTGCTTTGAATGCTAGAATTTTGTGCGGGGATAGCAAAAGGAGTAAATTGCCCGATGGCAGAAGAATGGAGGAAATTATGAACGTATTAGTAATTAATTGTGGAAGCTCTTCCCTGAAGTATCAGTTGATCAATTCCGAGAGCGAGGCTGTGCTGGCAAAGGGTCTGTGTGAGAGAATTGGAATTGACGGAAGGCTGGTTTATCAGAAGTCTGGGCTGGACAAGGAGATCATCAAGGCGGATATGCCGACCCACAAGCAGGCAGTCCAGATGGTTTTGGATACGCTGATCAATGACAAGACAGGCGCTTTAAAGAGTCTCTCTGAGATCGATGCAGTGGGACATCGCGTCGTGCACGGCGGCGAGAAGTTTGCGAGCTCCACCGTGCTGACGGAGGAGGTATTAAAGGGGATCGAGGAGTGCAGCGACCTTGCACCGCTCCACAATCCGGCGAATCTCATCGGGATCAACGCCTGCATGGAGTTGATGCCCTCCGTGCCGATGGCTGGTGTGTTTGACACTGCGTTCCACCAGACGATGCCCAGGAAGGCATATCTCTACGGGCTCCCGTACGAGTATTATGAGAAGTACAAGGTGAGACGTTACGGTTTTCACGGAACCAGCCACAGTTTCGTGTCCAAGCGCGCCGTGGAGTTTTTGGGTATGGATGCCGGCAACTCCAAGATTGTTGTGGCGCACCTTGGAAATGGAGCCTCTGTCAGCGCCGTGTTGAACGGAAAGTGTGTGGATACCTCGATGGGGCTCACACCGCTTGAGGGTCTTGTGATGGGAACCCGCTGCGGCGACATCGATCCTGCGATCATGGAGTTTATTGCGAAGAAGGAGAATCTGGACATCGATGGTGTCATGGATGTTCTGAACCAGAAATCCGGAGTGCAGGGACTCTCAAAACTTTCCAGCGATTTCCGCGATTTGGAGGATGGTTACGACGCGGGCAACGAGCTCGCAATCGCGGCGTTGGAGGTGTTTAGTTACCGCGTGGCGAAGTACATCGGCGCCTATGTGGCGGCGATGAACGGTGTGGACGCGATCGTATTTACCGCGGGTATCGGCGAGAATGACTGGTTGGTCCGCAGCAAGGTTATGGAGTATCTGGGATACCTGGGCGTCTCTGAGGACGCTGAGGCGAATACGGTGCGCGGCGAGGAGCGAGTGGTATGTACTCCGGACTCCAGGATAAAAGTGTGCGTGATCCCGACCAATGAGGAGTTGGCAATTGCAAGAGAGACGGTTGCGCTTGTGAAATAATATGTGTAGCAGGGAATGAAACTGGCAGGCAGAATCGGAAGATTTTGCCTGCTGGTTTTTATTAGATAAATGGTTATGGGGATAATTATGGTAAAGAAAGTCGCGATAGTCAGCTTGTCAAGAGGAATTCTTGGAGAATCTTATGTACAACATGAGTATGACATTGGAATGAAAAGATTAAAAGCGCTGGGATTGGAAGTGAAAATTATGGACAGTGCTTTAAAGGGGGTGGATTATGTTCAAATGCATCCCGAAGAAAGAGCAAAAGATTTAATAAATGCGTTTCATGATGATTCTATTGACATGATATTATGCGCAATCGGCGGTGATGATACCTATAGATTACTGCCATATCTATTTGCACATGATGAGTTAAAGAAAGCAGTTAAGGAAAAAATTTTTCTGGGATTTTCTGATTCTACTATCAATCATTTTATGCTTCATAAAGTCGGTTTAAAAACATTTTATGGACAAGCGTTTCTTCCGGATGTAGCGGAATTGGATACTGAAATGCTGCCCTATTCCAAGTTTTATTTTGAACGTTTATTGAAAAATGGAAAGATAGAAGAAATTGTTCCAAGTAAGATTTGGTACGGGGAGAGAACGAATTTTGATCCGTCACAAATTGGGGTTCCCAGAGTCTCATATGCAAATTCAGGATTTGAGCTGTTGCAGGGGGAAGGTGTATTTACAGGAAAAATTCTTGGTGGATGTATCGATACTATTTATGATATTTTTAACAGTGAGCGTTATGAAGATACAGTAGTATTATGTGAAAGATATAACATATTTCCTTCCACTGAGGAGTGGAGAGGCAGAATACTGTTGATAGAAACCAGCGAAGAAAGGCCGACGCCAGACAAATATGAAAAAATGTTAATGGCGATAAAGGAGACAGGTATTTTTAATGTTGTCAATGGGGTTTTGGTTGGCAGGCCGATTGATGAAACCTATTATGAAAGTTATAAGGAAATTCTTATAAAAGTCATAGACAACCCTAATTTATCAATTTTATATAATATTAATGTCGGTCATGCCACTCCACGATGTATTATTCCATAACAGAAACAGTAGTAGCAGTACCCATATCAAGAACCATTGCAGGTGTAGGA
>CAJLGN010000077.1 GCA_905206195.1 uncultured Roseburia sp. | reverse complement strand
GAGAATCCGCGAGATGTTAAAGCAGCCGCAGTATCAGCCGATGCCGGTTGAGAGACAGGTTATGATTATCTACGCAGCGACAAAGAAATATTTGCTGGATGTTCCGGTGGCAGAGATCCTCTCGTTCGAGAAGGAGTTATTCGAGTATGTGGACACCAAGTACCCGGAGATTCCGGAGAGCATCCGCACCGAAAAAGCGATGAGCGAGGAGATCGAGGCGAAGCTGGTGCAGGCGATCGAGGAATGCAAAACCGCTTTTGGCGGAAGGAAATAATACAGGTAGAGAATCTTAACAAGAATGAAAGGCGGTGCTTAGATTATGGCCTCAATGAGGGACATAAAAAGAAGAAAAGGCAGCATACAGAGTACGCAGCAGATCACAAAAGCCATGAAGCTTGTCTCTACCGTTAAACTGCAGAAAGCCAAGAACAGAGCGGAGCAGTCGAATCCATATTTTAACTATATGTATCAGACGGTAACCTCCATGCTGGCGAAATCCGGCACGATTGATCATCCCTATCTGAAGAAGGGGGACTCTACGAAGAAGGCGGTGGTTGTCATCACCTCGAACCGCGGGCTTGCCGGAGGCTACAACTCCAACGTCGTGAAGCTTGTGACTGGAAGCGCGGAGCTGCCCAAGGAAGATGTGCAGATCTACGCGATCGGCAACAAGGGAAAGGAAACGCTCGAGCGGAGAGGCTATCAGATTCAGCTGGATGGGTCCACAATTGTGGAATCTCCGGTTTATGAGGATGCCATCGTACTTTGCAGGAAAGTCCTGGAGGATTACACCGCAGGGAAAATCGGCGAGATCTATCTGGCTTACACGCATTTTAAGAATACGGTGAGCCATGAGGCGAAGCTGATGAAGCTGCTCCCGGTGGAGTTTGACGAGACTGAGATCAGTCAGGCGTCGGATGCGGGCGTGCTCATGAATTATGAGCCGAACGAGGAGGATGCCCTGGACATGATTATTCCAAAGTACGTGACCAGCCTGTTTTACGGGGCGCTCGTGGAGGCAGTTGCCAGCGAGAACGGGGCGAGAATGCAGGCGATGGATTCTGCGACCAGCAATGCAGAAGAAATGATTAGTGATTTGACATTGAAATACAACAGGGCGCGTCAGGGCTCGATCACGCAGGAATTGACGGAGATCATAGCCGGTGCTTCTGCGATCTCCTAGATAAGCAGATTGGGTATCAGGCAGAATGGATTCGCTTGTGCTTGCACAAAAGCAAAGATGGTTTGCTTGATATGAAAGTGTGACGAGAGCGAGAAAATCTTTCATTTTCGAGTGCTCGTCGGACGCAGTCTGCGCACTGGGGGACAAACAATAAATAATTAAGGAGAAATAAGCGATGGCAAATAATATCGGTAAAATCACCCAGATTATTGGTGCCGTTCTGGATATTAAGTATGCAGAAGGATGCCTGCCCGAGATTAATGATGCTATCAGGGTTCCGTTAAAAGACGGAAAGGATCTGGTAGTTGAGGTATCTCAGCATCTGGGCGATGATACAGTGAGATGTATCGCCATGGGACCTACCGACGGACTTGTGCGCGGTATGGATGCAATCGCCACAGGCGCCGCGATCAGCGTGCCTGTGGGTGAGAATACCCTGGGGCGTATGTTCAACGTGCTGGGTAACCCCATTGACGAGATCGACCCGCCGACGGGTGTGGAGAGTTGGCCGATTCACAGACCGGCTCCAGCATTTGAGGAGCAGGCGACTTCCCAGGAGATGCTCGAGACAGGAATCAAGGTTGTTGACCTTCTCTGCCCCTACCAAAAGGGCGGTAAGATCGGACTCTTCGGCGGTGCGGGTGTAGGTAAGACCGTATTGATTCAGGAGCTGATCCACAACATTGCGACCGAGCACGGTGGATACTCCGTATTCACCGGTGTCGGTGAGCGTACCCGCGAGGGAAATGATCTTTACTATGAAATGAAAGAATCGGGAGTTATCGACAAGACCACCATGGTGTTCGGACAGATGAATGAGCCACCCGGAGCGCGTATGCGAGTTGCTCTGACGGGACTTACCATGGCAGAGTATTTCCGTGACAAGGGCGGAAAGGACGTGTTGTTGTTCATCGACAATATTTTCCGTTTTACACAGGCGGGATCGGAGGTGTCCGCACTTCTGGGACGTATGCCTTCCGCCGTCGGTTATCAGCCGACCTTACAGACAGAGATGGGTGCGCTTCAGGAGCGCATCACCTCCACCAAGAATGGTTCTATCACATCGGTACAGGCGGTCTATGTGCCAGCCGATGACTTAACAGACCCGGCTCCGGCGACCACATTCGCCCATCTGGATGCGACGACTGTGCTTGACCGATCCATTGTAGAGCTCGGTATTTATCCGGCGGTTGATCCGCTCGGATCCACCTCGCGTATTCTCGCTCCGCGCATTGTGGGACAGGAGCATTTTGAGGTGGCGCGCGGCGTGCAGGAGATTTTACAGAAATACAAGGAATTACAGGATATTATTGCAATTCTTGGTATGGATGAGTTGTCTGAGGATGATAAGCTTGTCGTAAACCGTGCGAGAAAAGTACAGAGATTCCTGTCTCAGCCGTTCTCTGTGGCGACGCAGTTCACCGGATTGGAAGGAAAGTATGTTCCGATCGCTGAGACGATTCGTGGATTTAAGGAAATTCTGGAAGGAAAGCATGATGATATTCCGGAGAGCTACTTCTTAAATGCAGGAACGATCGATGAAGTCCGGGCGCGTATGAATGGCTAGGAACTCCCGATCGGGAATGTGAAGTATCAGGATGGAGGATGATTATGGCAGACGATAGCAAGATTTTTCAGGTGGAGATCATCACGCCGGATCGCATTTTCCACAAGGGAGAGGCGACGATGATCGAATTTAATACGGCTGCCGGTGAGCTCGGTGTGTACAAAAAGCACATCCCGCTCACGACTGTCCTCGCCCCCGGCATTGTGAAGATTTACCATGAGGGGAAAGAGGATGTGATAGCGGCGGTTCATTCCGGTTTCGCAGAGATTTTGCCGGATAAGGTGACTCTCCTCGCAGAAATTGCGGAGTGGCCGGACGAGATTGACAAGAATCGCGCGGAAGCTGCGCTAAAGCGTGCGGAGGAGCGTCTTGCCAATAAGACGGAGGCGGTCGATATAAAGCGTGCCGAGTTTGCACTGCGCAAAGCTCTGGTGCGGATCGATATTGTGAGATAAAATGTAAAGTAAAAAGGACTGTTTTTTGGTCAGTATAATCTGGCAAAAAGCAGTCTTTTTTATTTTGCACTCCCGCAGATACCTTGGGGGAGTGCTCTGATTATTTTGTGAGAAATATGACGGGGCTGCCGCAAATATTGTGACAGCCCCGGAATTTTTCAGGTGAACAAGATGTCAGTTTCTGTAGGAATTATCCGGAAAATGAGAAATTACATTTCTCCGAATCCTTCGTCCTTGCAGTTTGAGCAGATGTCATAAGCCGAAGCGCCAAGACAATCTACGAAAGTATCGCCGACTTTTGACATTGCGCCGAATTCTACCGGAACTTCCACACAGATTACCTGGCTGATGGTAAAGGTACACGCTTCATTCTTTTTTCCATCGCAGGGTTTGTTGCCGGAAACGACGACTGGATCACCGCAACAGGTTGTTTTGGTTGCTCCGGCAAGAGCAAACGGAGTCACTGTGACAGGAACGCAGATATTGACCTTCTGGAAACCGACAGCAGGGCAAGTTTTGTTTTTCTCGCCGGAGTCGATAGAGGTAGCGGCAAAATCATTGAAATTTACACATTCAGACATTTTTTATCCTCCTTTTTGTTTTCTATACATGATATGTCAGGGGGCGCGTCCTTATAAAAGGTAGAAGTTTTCGAATGGACAAGCTGGGGAAGAATGTTTATACTAATATTTGTAAACAGATTTATTTGAAATGGCGGCCAGCAATGTATGATGTCTGCAGAAATGAGGGACAATGGTACTATATTTTGTGCGTCACGGCGAGACGGATTGGAATGTGAGAAAAAAGATTCAGGGAAAGACAGATATTCCACTGAATGAAAACGGCATTGGGCAGGCGCAGGCGCTTGCCGCAAAACTTTTTGAGAAAAAGCAGAGGGGAAGTCTTAAGGTGGCGCGCGCCTACAGCTCCCCGCAGCTTCGTGCGCTGAGGACGGCACAAATTGCGGCTGACGCGCTGGCGGTGGAATGTGTGGCACTGGAGGATCTGCGAGAGATGGATCTGGGAGTGTGGGAGGGCTTGAACTGGGACATTATCCAGGCGACATACGGGGACACTTATCACTATTGGAATGATCACCGCCGCTATACGCACACGCCTGATGGGGAAAGTTATAACGAGGTGTTAGGTCGGACGCTGCGCGCGTTGGAAGAGATTCTGGAGCGGGAGACAGGGGATGTGCTGGTGGTGAGCCACAGTGCGATTCTGATGTCCCTGCAGTGTTACCTGGCAAGGCTGCCCTTTGAGGAAATGGTACGGCGCTTCAAGACGAAGAATACGCAGGTTGTGGAGATTTCAGCGGAAGATGTGCGGGAGGCGATTCGCCGGTTTGCGGCGGGAGAGTAGATTTTATCCATAGAAGGTTTTTTAAAAGAGGAGTACAAAGAGGAAGTAAAAAATATTACACAACAGTTCAAGCAACAATTTCAGAGGTAGAGGATGAAAGAGATGAGGGGGTTGCAAAATACAGAGACAGTCGATAAAAATAAAGACTGGAATTTGTATTTTGCAACCTCCTATTTGATTATGCAAAATTCACAAGAATCAAAATAGATCTTTGTGAATGATTTTAAATGAATATGATTGACTTTGGATGAATGCAGTTTTATAATCCAGACATAATATGAGCGATTTTGATTGAATATGAATGAAATTGGAGGATAAATTCATGCTGACAGAGGAAAGATTTGCAAAGATTTTATCCATACTAGAAAGTGTGGGGAGCGTGACGGTCCAGCAGTTGATGGTGGAACTTGAGGCGTCGGAATCTACGGTGCGCAGAGATCTGAACACTCTGGATGCAGGCGGGCAGCTCGTCAAGGTGCATGGGGGAGCGATAGCCAGGAGCACCGCCTATCACACGCGGGATGACGAGGTGGTGCACCGCAAGGAACAAAACAGGGAAGCGAAAGACAAGATTGCAAAATATGCCGCGTCCTTAATTGAGTCGGGGGATTTTGTTTATTTGGATGCAGGTACTACCACGGAGCGGATCATTGAGTACATCAAGGTTCGGGGAGCAGTGTTTGTAACAAATGCGATCACACATGCCAAAAGGCTGTCTGAGTGCGGACATACAGTCTATATTTTGGGCGGAGAGTTTAAAGCTGTGACGGAGGCGATTGTCGGGGAGGAGGCTGTGGTGATGCTGGAAAAATATAATTTTACCAAGGGTTTTTGGGGGGCGAACGGCGTCAGCCTGCAGAGAGGCTTCTCCACGCCGGAGCTCAAAGAATCACTGGTGAAGAGAAAATCTATGGAGCATTGTAGGGAATGCTATGTGCTGGCAGATCAGAGCAAATTTAACCAGATTTCCAGTGTGACTTTTGCACCGTTTGAGAGCGCCCGCATTATCACGACAGATTTGCAGCATGCAGCATTTGCCAAGTGTGCGAACGTGATTCATGTAGAATAGGAAACAGCGCATACATAAGCGTGAGAAAGGGGAGCGAAAGATGATTTACACATTAACCTTCAACCCGTCTTTGGACTATATCGTGACGGTTCCTAAGTTCGCCTGCGGGGTAGTCAACCGTGCGAGCGAGGAGCATATTTTTCCTGGGGGAAAAGGAATCAACGTGTCCACGGTTCTTAAAAACCTCGGATTTGAGAACACGGCACTTGGATTTCTGGCGGGATTTACCGGAGACAGGCTCAGGGAGCTGATGGAGCAGAGCGGGATTCACACAAGATTTCTCGCGGTCGAAAGCGGTATGACGCGGATCAATGTGAAACTTCGGTCGGAGGAGGAGACCGAGATCAACGGGCAAGGGCCGGCGATTGGATCAGCCGACATCGAAAGGCTCTACGGCCAGCTGGATGAGTTGCAGGACGGGGATATTTTGGTGATGGCGGGGAGTATCCCGGATATTATGCCGCAGACCATGTACATGGACATCATGAAGCACTTGCGGCAGAAAAGTTTGAAAATTGTGGTGGATGCCACGCGGGATCTCCTGGTCAATGTACTTCCCTATCATCCATTCCTAATTAAGCCAAATCAGCATGAAATAGAAGAGATATTCCGCGTGAAAATAGAAAAAAAAGCAGATATTATTAAATATGCAAAAAAGCTTTGGGAGAAGGGCGCAAAAAATGTGCTGGTCTCGATGGCGGGGGACGGCGCGGTTCTTGTGGCGGAAGACGGCAGTGTTTATCAGGCAAAAGCGCCAAAGGGCAGGGTTGTAAATTCTGTCGGAGCGGGAGATTCCATGGTGGCGGGCTTTCTCGCGGGCCATCTGGAGCAGGGGAGCTACGAGCGGGCATTTCAGATGGGGGTCTGCGCGGGAAGCGCCTCGGCATTTTCCGACGAGTTAGCAAAAAAAGAGGAAGTATTAAATCTTTTAGATAAAAATAAAATTTTATTTTAATAAAAATATTTTAACAAAAGCCTGCTAATAAAAAGTCAAGTGTTTTTTGAAGAAAATTTCAAAAATCC
>CAJLGN010000076.1 GCA_905206195.1 uncultured Roseburia sp. | reverse complement strand
TTGCATTTCCACGTACGTTGAGCTTTGCTTTTAAAGAGCCGGGCGTAGCGTCAAAGCCCGCGTGGATGATGGCGCTGTTCGCCTTGGATGTTCCGCAACAAACATCCTCCTCGCGGTCAATCACGCAGATCTTCGCCTGATATTTGGATAGTTCTCTCGCGATGGCACTGCCGATGATACCGGCTCCGATAATGGCTACATCATACATAGTACACCTCTCCTTTTTGTGCTGTGACCGGGATAATATGCGCAGGTTTGCCAGCATTTTTTGGATGCTGTGCGCAAACAATGTTCAAAAAAAGAGCAAAATAAATAAAACGATAAAGATCGCTTCATTTACCTTGCTCATGTCTCTCGGTAATCTTTTTTATTTACTTATTATTATAGCACGAATGTGGGATTGTGCAAGAGCGAAAGACCATAAGTTTTCGCGAAGATATATTTTTACTTTCGGGCAGGGGCGATATGGCGGTCTGCATATGGCAGATGTCTTTTAGCTATGGCGGATGTTATTTGCCACAGGAGGCAATAAACTGCATATCTGTCTAGAATTGATGATAGGTCGAAGCCTTGCCAGATGGATTGAAAAACGGACACCTGCTCATGTAAAACCTGGAGCTGGCGTCCGTTTTGTCCGTTAGCGAAAACGTTTTTAGTTTTTCTTGTAGCCGCACTTGGGGCACACGCCATTTTCGTTCAGGGCAATGCCGCACAGCGGGCAGCGGTCGATAGCGTTTTTGGTCTGGAATTCCTGCGAAGCTGCATTGACACCGCTGGTAAAAGTGATCTTGGCGATGTTCAGCTTATCTTTCAGCAGATCGTAAACCATTTTGATCATGCCTTCAACAGTCATAGTTTCTTTTGTGACCACCAGCCGACATTCCGGATATGCAGTTGCAAGCTCTGTTTTAAATGCGGGACCTTTCATCTGGTTGTTCGGAGCGCCATTGCGGATGCCCTGTGCCTCGTAAACATTAAGAATTGCGGGCAGTAGCGGATCGTCCTCTCTTAAAACCAGTGCGTGATCAAAATTCTTGAGTACCTCCCAGGCGGTTTTCTGAATTTCATTGCACGGAAAAACCATATTCACACCGGGCTCAACGGAATCTTCGACCTCGATCGTTAAGACTCCTGTGTGTCCGTGCAGGTACTGTGCCTCCCCCTTAAAGCCATAAAATCTGTGGGCATACTGCAGGTCTAAGGTTGTGATACTTCTCATTTGTTGTCCTCCTATTATTTTATTTATATTTACGGGATTACGCACCCGCATTCGCACACATTTGGGCTCTGCCAGCGGTTTGGTTTACACGCTGTTGTCGGAAAAACTAAGACTTCCGGCATTCGGGGCAGATATATTGTATTTTCAAATCGTAGGCTTCAATAGGAAAGCCCAGCTGTTTTTCTAAGTCACAGGTCATGTCAGAAAGAGAAATATCAGCAAGATTACCGCAGAGGCCGCACACTAGGTGGTCATGCTTCGCGATCCTGTCATATCTGTCAGGCTGTCCTGACACACTAATTTTTCGAATACTTCCCTGTTGATAAAGTCTGTTGAGGTTGTTGTACACCGTGGCTATGACGACAGATGGAAACTGCTCTTTCAATGTAAAAAATACCTGTTCCGCCGTCATATGATCTTTTGTTCCGTTTATAATTTTCAGTATACTTTGTCCGTAAGTCATATCATATTCCCCTGAACTTAGAATTATTCTAATTCCAATATACATACATATGTCAGAAGTGTCAAGACTTTTTTCAAAATAAAAAGATTTTTTTGTGCTTTTGTATTTGGATGTGGCTGTCAAACGCGTGTTCGGCTGCCAAAACAGATTGCTGGAAAAGGGGGAAAGTGAGGCTGAGTGGAGGCACTCTATTATTGTAAAAGCAGGGGAATCCAATTATAATATTAAGAAAGGAAAAAATAGTTTGATACCGCGGAAGGGAAAGAGACATGGCAAGGGCGGAGAAGCAAAAGTTAAAATTATTATATATGGCACAGTGCCTTCTGGAGAGGTCGGATGAGGAACACCCGGTTACTACCCGACAGATGATCGACTATCTCGCCGTAAATGGAATCACGGCGGAGCGCAAGAGCATCTATTCAGATATCGATGCATTGGCGGAGTTTGGGATGGACATCATTAAGATCAAGGAGCGGCCAGGCGGCTATTATCTTGCCAGCCGGCAGTTTCAGCTCGCAGAGCTAAAGCTTTTGGTCGATGCGGTGCAGGCGTCAAAGTTTATTACAGGAAAGAAATCGAGGGAGCTGATTGCAAAGCTTGAGACGCTGTGCAGCAAGAACGAGGGCAGACAGCTTCACCGCCAGGTGGTGGTCACGAACCGCAACAAGGCGGTCAACGAGAATATTTATTATAATGTGGACGTGATCTACAATGCCATCGCCGCAAATGTCAGAGTCCGTTTCCAATATTTTGAGTGGAGCGTGGAGAAGGAGATGAAGCTGCGCCGTGGCGGCTCGTTCTATGAGGTCAGCCCGTGGATGCTCTCCTGGGACGACGAGAATTATTATCTGGTCGCATACGACGGCAGAAGCTGTATGATAAGGCATTACCGGGTTGACAAGATGGTAAAGATTGACCTTATGGAGGAGGCGAGAGAGGGGAAGGAACAGTTTGAAAATTTTGATATCGCGGGCTATTCCAGAAAGACGTTCGGGATGTTCGCCGGGGAGGAGGAGACGGTGACACTCAGCTGTGAGAACTCTCTGACGGGCGTGATGGTTGACCGCTTTGGCAAGGAGGCGGCGATGCGCAAGCGCGACGAGGCCCACATACAGGTGCGCGTGAACGTCGCTGTGAGCCGTCAATTTTTCGGCTGGGCAGCAGGGCTGGGCGCAGCGCTGCGGATCGAATCGCCGGAGTGGGTCGCGCGGGCGTACGGAGATTATCTGAGGGAGATTCTGTCGCAGTATGACGCGGCTGGAAAAGTGGAAGATTCCGCCGGCAAGAGCACCGTGGCGGACGATGTGTGAGAATGTGCGGGTGGCGGCGTCCCAGAGAAGCCATGCGCGGCGGGAAGGAAAATATATGAAGGAAAAGAGGTACAGCTTTGAGGTGGACGGTGTAGCAATCGCCGTCACAAAAAAGCGCATGAAAAATATGTATTTGCGCATCAAAAAGGAGGACGGTTCGGTGCTGATCTCAGCGCCGCACCAGATGAGCGATGCCAGAATCCGCGCGTTCGCCGCAGCGCGCATCGACTGGATCAAAAAATATCAGCAGAAATATGCTGGGGCGAAGGAGCGCCGGACAGAAAATAAGACACTGGATAATGCGGAGCTTACACGGCAGAAGTGTCTGCTGAAAGGGGAGGTGGAGCGCCTTGTGGCGCGGTGGGAACCGGTGATGGATGTCCGGGTGTCAGGAATCACCATACGGCAGATGAAGACCCGCTGGGGCTCCTGCAATGTAAGGACACACCACATCAACATCAATCTGGCGCTGCTGCAGAAACCGCCGGAATGCTTGGAGTACGTGGTAGTGCATGAGATGACGCACATCCTTGAGGCGAGCCACAATGCGGTATTCTGGGGCTATATGACGCAGTTCTACCCTGAGTGGAAACGGGTCAGGAAGTATCTAAACGACGAGATCCCGGGATAGTGTGCACAGCGATCCGTCAGACAAATTGGTTGACGGAGGTGTCGTAGGTGTAGTCGATTCCGCTCATTTTTTCGATGATTTCCTGGCGATTTAGCTGGAATGAGGCGAGAAGATCGTCCAGAGAGTCAAAATTATCGCGCAACTGTGTATTGAGGAAGCTTAAAAGCATGATAGGGTCGTTTGGAAGTTTTTCATAATGGGTCATGGCAAATTCTCCTGTTTTCATCTTTTATACTGTTTATAACTATGCTAAAATAACACAGGGAACTAGAAAAAGCAAGCAGAGGACGGCGTGATGGAACAGAAGATTGACAGAGAAGTATTCGATAAATTTTTTGAGGAGAGTTACTGCCCGGTCGAATACGAGATGGTGAGGAAAGCGTTTGAGGAGATTGCAGTCGCAGGAAACGATATTTTTGCAGGGAGCTACGAGGCGCGGAATCTAAACCGCCGCAATTTTATTCTGTATCTCACAAGTGACAGTTACTGTGATTTTGAGGCGGCGGTGCAGGAGGCGATGGATGATCTGAACCCGGAGATTTTGGATGCGGTTTTGGATGTCACGGAGACGCAGACCGACGGGGATGAGATCACGGAGAGATACTGGAATACGCAGAGGGAGCTTTTGCGTGATTTTCTGCTGCAACTCTATGATGATGTGATCTCGGAATGGAGGTAGGGGATGGCGAGTTTAAATTGCGATACCTGTGTGTTTTATGTATATGAGGAGGAAGATGGGCAGTATTACTGTGAGGTGGATATGGACGAGGATGACGCTGCGCGATTGATGCAAGGGTGCTATAAAGAGTGCCCGTATTATCGGCTGGACGATGAGTATGCGGTGGTGCGCCATCAGATGTAAGAATGTAAAAAGAAAAGACTGGCATAAAGTGAGGGATCTATCTTGTCTCTGTGCAATTTCAATAAGAAGTCCTTCGGCGTAAACTTCACCGGAGTGTATTCTTGTTAAAATTACACAGATAATATCAGATATCATTCATTTTATGTCAGTCTTTTTATATATTAGTTCGATCCGTGCCGGATCACGGCCTCCACGAAGCCTTTGAACAGCGGATGCGGGCGGTTCGGTCTGGACTTTAACTCCGGGTGTGCCTGTGTGGCGATGAACCACGGGTGATCCGGAATCTCGATCATCTCAACGATTCTGCCGTCGGGGGAGGTGCCGCAGAGCTTCATGCCCTTCTCGGTTAAAGCTGCGCGAAAATCGTTGTTCACCTCATAGCGGTGGCGGTGCCTTTCATGAATTTCCTCGGAACCGTACACCTCGTACGCCTTGGAGGTCTTGTCCAGAAGACATGGGTAGGAGCCAAGCCGCAAAGTTCCGCCGATGTCCTCAACACCATTTTGATCCGGCATCAGGGCGATGACCGGGTGTGTGGTGCTTGGAGCCAGCTCGATGCTGTGCGCGTCATGGTAGCCGCAGACATGTCTCGCATACTCGATGATGGCGACCTGCATACCGAGGCAGAGACCCAGATAAGGAACCCCGTGTTCTCTGGCATATTTGGCGGCGAGAATCTTTCCTTCGACACCGCGGGAGCCAAAGCCGCCCGGAACCAGGATGCCGGACACATCGCGGAACAGTTCGTCCACATTGTCAGCGGTCACATCCTCCGAGTCGATCCACTTGATATTGACAGTCGCGCGCTCCGCGATGCCCCCGTGCTTTAACGCCTCCACGACAGAGATGTAAGCGTCGTGCAGCGCGATATATTTTCCGACCAGCGCAACGGTGATTTCCTTGTTGGGATGGCGCAGCGCGTCAACCATAGACACCCAGTCCTTTAGATCTGGATCGGGGCAGGCGAGGTGCAGAGAATCGCAGGCAACCTTCGCGAGATTCTCCTTCTCCATCGCAAGCGGCGCTTCATAGAGATATTCAACATCCAAATTTTGCAGCACGTGATCGTTTGGGACATTGCAAAAAAGTGCGATCTTGTCCTTGATGCTCTGATCCAGCTCGTGCTCGGAGCGGCAGACGATGATGTCGGGCTGGATGCCCATGCCCTGCAGTTCCTTGACACTCGACTGGGTGGGCTTTGTCTTAAGCTCGCCGGAGGCCTTGATGTAGGGAATCAGCGTCACGTGAATGAGAATCGCATTCTCTCGGCCCACCTCGTGCTGGAACTGGCGGATTGCCTCCAGGAAAGGCTGGCTCTCGATATCTCCGACCGTTCCGCCCACTTCGATGATGGCGATGTGCGTATCCTCGGAGGTGAAGTTTCGGTAAAAACGACTCTTGATCTCGTTGGTGATGTGTGGGATTACCTGAACTGTTCCGCCACCGAAATCGCCACGGCGCTCTTTCTGCAATACGGACCAGTATACCTTGCCGGTTGTCACATTGGAATTTTTTGTCAGGCTCTCGTCGATAAAGCGCTCGTAATGTCCCAAGTCCAAATCTGTTTCTGCACCGTCGTCCGTCACGAACACCTCGCCGTGCTGGATCGGGTTCATGGTTCCGGGATCGATATTGATGTACGGGTCGAATTTCTGCATGGTCACTTTGTATCCGCGGGCTTTTAAGAGTCTTCCGAGGGAAGCGGCCGTGATACCTTTCCCGAGACCGGACACGACGCCGCCGGTGACAAAGACATATTTTACAGGCATAGAGTTTTCCTCCTCATATATAATCATGAAATTGTAAATACTAGGATGGGGGCGAATCGGTATTTTGGGACAGCCCTATTAACCAATACAGTATACAACTAAGTGCTTCTAAAATCCAGCGAAATTTAAAAAAGGATAAAAAATATGTGGATTCCGGACGCTCGGAGCGGACCTTTGGAATGCAGATTTTTTTAGAAAGAATTTAGAAAGGTCAGGAAAAGTTCACGAAGTTCATATTGCTTTTGGATTGTATTTTCAATATAATAAAGAAGATATTACGATAAAATCCAGATACGGCCGCAAGGCTTATGCTGTTTGGAAAGGATAAGTACTTTATGGATAATCAAGGACCGAATAACAGTTACAACAACGGGAATAACAAGGGGGGCGATCAGGGAGGCGGCGGTGGTAAGAACAACCGCAACGGGCAGTTGCTCATGGCGTTTATTCTGGTTTC
>CAJLGN010000075.1 GCA_905206195.1 uncultured Roseburia sp. | reverse complement strand
TATTGGGATTGCCAGACGGCTTGGGAAAAGTCCGTGGTACATCGCCAAAAAGCATATTTTTCCACAGGTACTGCCGCAGTTTTTAGTGGGTCTGGTACTTCTCTTTCCGCACGCCATTTTGCATGAGGCAAGTATCACATTTTTGGGATTTGGGCTTCCTCCGGAGAAGCCGGCGATCGGAATCATCCTCTCGGAGAGTATGTCGTACCTTGGCACAGGAAAATGGTGGCTTGCGCTGTTTCCAGGTCTTGCGCTGGTTGTGGTGGTCGTGCTGTTTAGCCAAATCGGCAACGGACTGCGGACGCTTTTAGATCCCGCAAGCGCGCATATTTGATTGAACAAAGGAGCGTAGAGTGTGTAAAAAAGAGTGGGGACAAGAAAATGAAATACTGGACATTCATAATTTGAGAGTATCCTTCACACAGTATGTGGGAAATTCCTGCAAAAAAGAGGAGCTTCCCGTGATTTCTGACCTGAATGTGGCGGTTCGCCGGGGGGAGATTGTAGCTATTGTAGGGAGCAGCGGATCGGGGAAAAGTCTGCTTGCACACGCGGTCCTTGGGCTTCTTCCGGAAAATGCCATGGTTTCCGGGAGCATTTGCTATCGGGGAAAAGAACTTGGAGCGAGGGATATCCGGCAGTTGCGCGGGAAAAGCATTGCGCTGGTGCCGCAGAGTGTCAATTATCTGGATCCGCTTATGACGGTGGGCAGACAGCTTATAAATGGGAAGAGGGACGCGGTATCTCTGGCGAGAATGCGGCAGCTTTTTGAGCGGTACGGGCTGGAAGAGCACGCGGAGCGGCTGTATCCGTTTGAATTGTCCGGCGGCATGGCGCGCAGAGTCCTCTTGATGACAGCGATGATGAACCAGCCCAGGTTGATTATCGCGGATGAGCCCACGCCAGGGATGGATCTGTCTTTGGCGAAGAGAGCGATGGAGGATTTCCGGAGCTTTGCGGATGAGGGGAACGGGGTACTTCTCATCACGCACGATCTGCAGCTCGCGGCGGAGGCGGCAGATCGCATTGTTGTATTTTATGCTGGAACTACGGTGGAGGAGGCGCAGGCAGCAGATTTTCGGAGGGAAGAGCTGCTGCGGCATCCGTACACGAGAGCGCTTTATCGGGCGATGCCGGAGCATGGATTTGAGGCGATGCCCGGAACACAGCCCTACGTGAAGGAGATGCCAAAAGGCTGCCGTTTTGCTCCCAGGTGCCCGCATCAGGACAACGCGTGTGAGGGGGAGATTCCGGTGCGCAGTGTGTGCGGCGGAAGCGTCCGGTGCATCCGCAATCTCCGGTGTCAGGAATAAAATGCAATCCATCGTCAAATCAGAGAAAAAGAAGAGGGGGAGCAGGGGATGAGACTTACGGCGGAGCACATCACATACCATTATCCGGGAAGTAAAAGAAATATTCTTTCCGATGTAAATATTTCCGTCGAGCACACGGAGCGGGTGGGAATTATGGCGGCCAGCGGCATTGGGAAGACGACGCTCTGTCAGATTCTCGCGGGATACCGCACATCCGGGGAGGGAAAGGTGCTGCTGGACGGCACGCCTCTGCCGCAAAGGGGATATTGCCCCGTGCAGATGATCTGGCAGCACCCGGAGATGGCGGTTAATCCCAGGGTGAAACTTCGGGAGGTGTTGCGCGAGGGCAGCCACGTCGAGGGGAGGATCCTCCGGGGGCTCGGCATCGAGGAAGACTGGTGTGGTCGCTATCCGTCGGAGTTGTCCGGCGGGGAATTGCAGCGCTTTTGTATCGCGCGGGCACTGGGGGAGGGAACGCGGTTTCTGATTGCGGATGAGATCAGCACAATGCTTGATCTGATCACACAGAGCCAGATATGGAACTTTCTTCTGGGGGAATTGCGGGAGCGGGACATCGGGCTTATTATGACGAGCCATGACCCACAGCTGATGGATATGGTGTGCACGAGAAAAATAGACTTGGAGAAGACTGCAGAATGTTTCGATCAGTTGTAATTTCTGTATGACGGGGGAGACAAATGCGCGGGTGAAGGCAGGATCGCGGATTGTTCTCTCCCCATCGGACAGAAAATCAAGATGGGATTCACGTGTTAGGCAGCCTTTTTAGAATATCATCTTGGAGCGGTGTTTGAGCAGACGTCCGCCGTGTACGATGAGAAGAACACCCGCTGCGATTCCACCAGAAAGAACACAGATCCCGACAGCAAGACTCGCAGCTCCTGCGGAACCCATTGTCTTATATATTTTTTCTTCCATAATAAAATGACCTCCTTTGCGCCTTGCGAAAAGATATCTCGCGTCGGCGCTTTTGTTATATTATTTTATCATTAATAAGACAAATATACAATGCAGATTCGAGAGATGGATGTGGATCGCCTTTTTTCTGACAGTTGAAAAACAGTTGCGAAGTGCTTATAATGAAAATATATTTCAAAAGACGGAAAGAGAGGATGAGGTATGAACCTGATGAGCCACAAGCCGCAGAGAGGGGTAAGACTACAGGCATTAGATGAGATCGATGGGTTTCAAGTGCGCCCCGGATTTTATAACACGGATGGAGCCGTCAGCACAGGAAGAGGCGTGAGCTTTACCATTCACTCTGTGGGGGCGACGAGCTGCACTCTGCTTTTGTTCCGGCCACAGGAGAAAGAACCTTACGCGCGGTTGAAATTTCCGGATTCCTATCATATTGGAAATACATATTCCATGTTTGTTTTCGGGCTACAAATTGATGAGTTTGAATATGCATACGAGCTCGACGGGCCGTACGACAAGCAGAGAGGACTGCTTTTTGACAGGGAGAATATTCTTTTGGACCCCTATGCGAAGGCGGTCACAGGGCAGCGAGAGTGGGGGCAGAAAGCGAGCGGCGGCGGAGATTTTGTCTATCATGCCAGAGTTGTGGAGAACAATTTTGACTGGGGAAATACGAGCCAGCTGGAGCTTTCGCCCGAGGATTTGGTGATATATGAGATGCATGTGCGAGGCTTCACGAAGGACGCATCCTCCAGAGTTAAGGCGGGCGGTACCTTTGAAGGTCTTAGGGAGAAGATTCCATATCTGAAGGATCTCGGCATCAATGCGGTGGAGCTGATGCCGATTTTTGAGTTTGACGAGCTGGAGAGCGACCGCGTCATAGAAGGTGAGAGGCTGTACAATTATTGGGGATACAATACGGTGTGTTTTTTTGCGCCGAACACGAGCTATTCTTCTGTTAAGGAGCACAATCACGAGGGGGACGAGCTGAAGGAATTGATCTACGAGCTGCATGAGAACGGCATCGAGGTCATTTTAGATGTCGTGTTCAACCACACGGCGGGCGGATACCAGGACGGCCCCTGCTTTTCCTTCAAGGGAATCGACAACAATATTTATTATATCCTAACGCCCGAAGGAAACTACTATAATTTCAGCGGGTGTGGGAATGCGGTCAACTGCAACCATCCCGCGATGCGGAAGTTTATCATCGACTGTCTGCGCCACTGGGTCATCACCTACCGGGTTGACGGATTCCGATTTGATCTGGCATCGATTCTGACGAGAGATCAGAACGGCGCGCCGATGGCGAACCCGCCGATCTTGCAGGAGATTGCGTGCGATCCAATTCTTGGAAAGGCGAAGCTGATCGCGGAGGCGTGGGATGCGGCTGGCCTGTATCAGGTGGGAAGTTTCCCATCTTTCCGCAGATGGGCGGAGTGGAACGGAAGGTATCGGGATGACATCCGGCGATTCTTAAAAGGCGATGAGGGGATGGCGGGAACTGCTATCACAAGAATCACGGGGTCGAAGGATTTGTACAATCCGGCGCAGCGCGGGGCCAGCGCGTCGGTTAATTTCTTAAGCTGCCACGATGGGTTCACGCTGTATGATCTGTATTCTTATAATATGAAGCACAATGAGAAGAATGGATGGAACAACACGGATGGGGACAACAACGGCAACAGCTGGAACTGCGGTGTTGAGGGAGACACGGACGACCCGCAGGTGGAGGGGCTGCGCCGGCGCATGGTAAAAAATGCGTTTGCGACGCTTCTGTGCAGCAGGGGTCCCGCGATGTTTTTTGCGGGGGATGAGTTCTGTAATACGCAGTTTGGGAATAACAATGCTTACTGTCAGGACAATATCATTTCCTGGCTGGATTGGTCCAGACTTGAAAAGTATCAAGAGATACACCATTTTGTCCGGTATATGATTGCATTCCGAAAAAGATACGCGATTCTTCGGAGGACGACACAAAATAGTCTGTGTAATTTGCCGGAGATCAGTATCCACAATGGATATCCGTGGAATGGCGGAACGGATTCCCACAGCAAGCTGATCGGAGTCATGTACGCGGGGCGGGATGAGCATGACACGCGCGACGACATTGTCTTCTATTGTATGAATGCGTACTGGGAACCGCTTATCATGCAGCTTCCGGAGCTGCCAAACGGGCTCCAGTGGAGTGTGTGTGTCAACACCTCCGTGGAGTACGAGGACGGTGTGGAAGTGGAGTCTGTCACGGAGTTCTTTTACAAAAAAACGTTGCGGGTGCCGCCGCGGACAGTCATCCTGCTTGTGGCAGAATGACAGGATTTTAAATCCAGCCTCCGTCGAGCGCGATCACTTGACCGGTGAGATATGCACTTCCAGTGGCTAGCTGGAGTGCGAGCGATGCGACCTCCTCCGGAGATCCAAAGCGCCCGGCGGGAATTTCGTCTGTGAGTGCCTGCCGTTCTTCCTCGGTGAAGCAGGCGTTCATCTGTGTGTCAATGACGCCGCAGGCGATGGCGTTCACCTGAATGTTGCTGGGGGCAAGCTCTTTTGCAAGTGCTCTCGTAAATGCATTTACGCCGCCCTTGCAGGCAGAGTAAGCGACCTCGCAGGAAGCCCCAACGTTGCCCCAGACGGAGGAGATGTTGATGATTTTGCCGGATTTCTGACGGATCATGTGGGGAATCGCCAGCTTGCTTGTGGAAAAGAGGGCTGTGAGGTCGGTGGCGACAATCCGATTCCAGTCGTCAATGCTCATATCGCCAAGCAGCCCGATGTGGGAGACGGCGGCATTGTTGATGAGGATATCCACGCCTCCGAAGCGTTGGCGGATGTGTTCGTAGAGCTGCTCCACGTAATGGTAATTTGCGATGTCGCCGATGCTGGCGTATACCTGGACGCCACAGATGGTTTCCAGTTCTGATTTTAGCGTCAGAAGCGTTTCTTTGGATTTGGAGCAGTTGATGACAAGGCGGCAGCCCTCCTTGGCGAATGCCCAGGCAATCGCGCGCCCGATTCCGCGGGATGCACCGGTGACGAGTACGGTTTTATTCATGGGAAATCCTTTCTTTGTATGAATCGTATATCAATATAGGAAAATTTTGTTTTTTCAGAATAAATATAGTATATCATAACTTTTTGATTTGAAGCGGGAAAATGTTGGCGCGCCTTTTAATTTGGAAAAGATCGGAGGAGATACATGGAAATTAAAAAATTGGTGCAGGATCAGAGGGAGTATTTTTTGTCGGGGGCGACGCTGTCTTTCGCGGCGAGAATGGAGGCGCTAAAGCGCATCCGCTGGGCGCTGGATAAATATGAAAGACAACTTGTGCGGGCGCTGTATCGGGATCTGCGCAGGGCGGAATCGGAGAGTTATATGGCGGAGATTGTCATGACAAAAGCGGAATTGAATTATTGTATCCGCCATCTCGCAGGGTGGATGCGGAGAGAACATGTAAGGACAGGACTTGCGAATTTTCATGCAAAGAGTTTCACCATTGCGGAGCCGTACGGGGTGACGCTGATCATGGCACCCTGGAATTATCCGGTGCTTCTCTGCGTTGAACCGCTGATCAATGCGCTCGCGGCGGGCAACTGCGCGATTTTAAAGCCCTCCGCATATGCCCCGACAGTTTCCAAAGTCCTTAAAAATATGATCTCGGCCTGTTTTTCGCCGGAGTATGTAGCAGTCGTGGAGGGCGGCAGGGAGGAGAATGCTGCACTTTTGGAGCAGCGGTTTGACCACATATTTTTTACAGGAAGTGTATCTGTGGGGAGGATTGTGCTCGAGAGAGCAGCGCGTTATCTGACGCCGGTGACGTTGGAACTGGGCGGAAAGAGCCCGTGTATTGTGGATCGGACAGCGAATATCGCAGTTGCGGCGCGCCGGATTATATTTGGGAAGGTATTAAATTCTGGTCAGACCTGCGTGGCACCGGATTATTTGATCGTGCACCCGGATGTGAAATATGAACTGTTTGAGGCCATGAAGCGGGAGCTCACTGTTATGTTGGGAGAGTGTCCGCTGGAGTCGGCGGAGTACCCCCGCATGGTAAATAAAAAGCATTATATCCGTGTGATGAATCTGATGAAAGGGGAGTTGGCGGTGACGGGGGGCTATGGAGATCCGCGCACGCTGCAGATTGCGCCCACGATCCTCGATGAGGTGTCGATCGATTCGCCGGTCATGCAGGAGGAGATTTTTGGACCAGTGCTGCCCACGCTGACTTTTGAGACCAGGGAGGAACTCCTGTCCATTCTCAGACATTTTGAGAAGCCGTTGGCGTGTTATCTGTTTACGAGGAACCGGGCGATGGAGGAGTGGGCGCTTCGCCATGTGCCGTTCGGCGGGGGATGTATCAACGACACCATCGTGCATCTGGCAACCTCGGAGATGGGATTTGGCGGTGTCGGGGCGAGCGGCATGGGAAGCTATCACGGCAGGGCGGGATTTGAGCCGTGCAGTC